>NZ_JAMBDS010000012.1:0-57368 GCF_025143785.1 Brachybacterium sp. p3-SID1565 | reverse complement strand
TCCGGGGCCGGGGTGCTGGGGGCGCGGGCCGCTCAGCGGCGGCGCAGCAGGCGGCGCCACAGCGGCACCGCGAGCGCGGCCCGCAGCTGCTCGGCATCGACGCGGTAGCGGGAATGGACCTTCCCATCCACGATGATCACCGGGACGTCGTGGTCCCAGTCGCGTCGCAGGGTCTCGTCGGCGTCGATGTCCTGCACGTCCACGGTGGTACCGGCCCGGTCGGCCTCCGCCCTCACCACGGGCAGGGCCTCGTCGCACAGGTGACAGCCGGTGCGGGTGAGGTAGACGATCCTCGCGTCGGGATCGATGGGGGAGGGGATGCGGCGCTCGCTCATGGGGGAACCCTACCGACAGCACGACGGGCCGCTCGCCAGATGGCGTGCGGCCCGTCGTGGGCTCACAGAGCCGGCCCCGGGGAAGGGAAGGGGGCCTTCGGTCTCAGCGGTGCTGGATCAGCCGATCGGCGATCAGGCGGCGGTCGGCGCGGTGAACTCGGCCTCGATGGAGATGTGCACGTCGTCGGAGACCAGCACGCCACCGGTCTCGAGGGCGGCGTTCCAGGTCAGGCCGAACTCCTTGCGGGAGATCGTGGTCTCGCCGGTGAAGCCGGCGCGGTACACGCCGAAGGGATCGGTGGCAGCGCCCTCGTAGGCGAAGTCCAGGACCACCGGGCGGGTGGTGTCGCGGATCGTGAGCTCGCCGTGCAGCTCGTCGCCCTCGACCTTGGTGGACACGAAGGTGATCTCCGGGAAGGTCTCGGCGTCGAAGAAGTCACCGCTGCGCAGGTGGTTGTCGCGGTCCTCGTTGCCGGTACCGATCGAGGCGGTCTTCATCACGGCCTTGAAGCTGACATCCTGTCCCTCACCGACGGTCAGGGTGCCCTCGACGTCGGCGAACTGGCCACGGGCCTTGGAGATGCCGGCGTGACGCACGGTGAAGCTCGCGGAGGTGTGGGCGGGGTCCAGGGTCCAGACGCCGGGGGTGAGGCCATCGAACTGCTCGGTCATGAGGTGTCTCCTTCGTAGACGGGGAACGCCCCGGGGTGGGGCACCCACACATGCTTGAAAGCTAAACTATACTGCGAGGGCAGTGCAAGGGCACCTCCCGATCGAACCAGGAGAACGTGATGCAGTCCATATCCGATGACGACCGGCGCTCCGCGGACGCCTCCACCCCCGAGGGCCTGTGGCTCAGTCACGCGGAGCAGGGGGCGTGGCGCCGCTTCCTGTACGCCACCACCCTTCTCAACGAGCGCCTGTCGATGGCACTGGAGTCCGCACCGGAGATCGACCTGACCCTGGGGGAGTACGAGATCCTGGTGCGGCTGTCCGAGGCCGAGGCCGGCTTCATCCGCATGTCCGACCTCGCCGACCAGGTGGTCCACTCCCGCTCGCGCCTGACCCACACCATCACCCGCATGGAGAAGCGCGGGCTGGTGGAGCGGGTGCGCTGCTCGGCCGACGGCCGCGGCCGCCAGGCCCGCCTGACCGAGCAGGGCACAGACCTGCTGCGCCAGGCGGCACCCCTGCACGTGCGGTCCGTGCGCGAGCTGCTGCTGGACATCGTGGGCCACGAGGACTTCCTGGAGCTGGGCCGGATCATGGGACGCACCCTGCCGGAGGGCGCTCCGGTGGAGCTGCCGCGTCCGTCCGCTCACATGCAGGCGTGACCCCGCCTGATTCGAAGCTTGGGTTGGTACCGTGAGCCCGCTCAGCCTCGGGAGGAATGCGCACCCATGACCACCACCGTCGTCCACCTCGTCCGCCACGGCGAGGTGAACAACCCCGACCGGATCCTGTACGGCCGCATGCCCGGCTACCGGCTCTCCGATCGCGGGGCGCAGATGGCTCTGCGCGTGGCCGATCACCTCGCCGGGGAGGACATCGCCCTGGTGCGCTCCTCCCCGCTGCTGCGCGCCCAGCAGACCGCCGCCCCCATCGCGGCCGCGCATCAGCTGCCGGTCACCACCGATCAGCGGCTGATCGAGTCCGGCAACCGCTTCGAGGGCCAGCGCATGGGCCACGGCGATGCGAAGCTGAGCGATCCGCGCAACTGGCGCTGGTTCGTCAACCCTCTGCGCCCCTCCTGGGGCGAGCCCTATCGCGAGCAGGTGGCCCGCGTGCTGGCGGCCATGCACCAGGCCCGCGCCGAGGCCGAGGAACTCGGCGGGGACGCCGTGCTGGTCCTGCACCAGCTGCCTATCTGGCTGGTGCGGCGCAGCGCCGAGGGCAAGCCCCTGCCGCACGACCCGCGGCGCCGGCAGTGCTCGCTGTGCTCTGTCACCAGCTTCCGCTTCGCCGGCCCCCACCTGGCGGGTGTGGACTACGCCGAGCCCGCCGCGGACCTGGTGGCCGGCGCCGTGGACGCCACCGGGGGCAAGCTCACATGACCCTGCGACGACGCTCCGTGCTCGCCGGTCTCGGCCTGCTCCCCGCGGGAGCGCTGCTGGCCGCCTGCGGCACTGACACCTCCGACCGCTACGACACCGGCTACGTGGGCGGCGACGGCGTGACCACCGAGATCCCGCCCGAGTCCCGCGAGGAGCCGCTGGAGTTCGCCGGCGCCACCTACGAGGGTGAGGAGTTCGCCGCAGCCGACCGGCGCGGCGAGGTGCTGGTGGTCAACGTCTGGTACGCCGCCTGCCCGCCGTGCCGCAAGGAAGCGCCGGACCTGCAGGCCGTCAGCGAGGAGTACGCCCCCGAGGGCGTCTCCTTCGTCGGGGTCAACGTGCGTGATGCCGCCGGCCCCGCCCGGGCCTTCGAGCAGACCTACGGCATCACCTACCCCTCCCTGCCGGACACCGACGCGCAGATCATGTACGCGCTGCGGGGGCAGGTGGCCCCCAACGCCGTCCCCTCCACCCTGGTGCTGGACCGCGAGGGCCGCGTGGCCGCCCGCATCTCCGGCGCGGCCGACCCCTCCGTGCTGCGCGCCATGCTCGACCGGGTCCTGGCCGAATGATCGTCGCCGAGATCGGGGAGGCCTTCCAGGCCACCGCGCTGTCCGGATCACTGCTGCTGGCCATCGCGGTGGCCGCCGCCGCAGGCGTCGTCGCCTTCCTGTCCCCGTGCGTGCTGCCCGTGGTGCCCGGGTACCTGGGGTACGTCTCGGGCCTGGCCGGGCAGGGCGCGACAGCGGCCGCCGGTCGGGCAGGCACCGGGGGTGGCCGGGCGCAGAAGCGCCCCGTCGCGCCCTCCCGTGGGCGCATGGTCGCCGGCAGCGCCCTGTTCGTGGCCGGGTTCACCGTGGTGTTCATGCTGCTGGGCGGCTTCGCCGGTGCCGTCGGGTACCTCCTGCAGGAGCACGCCGTGTGGATCAACCGGGTCGCCGGCGTGGTGGTGATCCTCATGGGCCTGGTGTTCATGGGCGTGTTCCCCCAGCTCAGCGGAACCACAAGGGCCTCCGGGAAGAAGCCCGACGCCGGCCTGCTGGGCGCCCCGCTGCTGGGTGTGATCTTCGGGCTGAGCTGGACCCCGTGCATCGGCCCCACCTACGCCGCCATCATCGCCCTGTCCCTGGACGGCACCGCTGGCGACGGGGCGGCCGTGCGCGGCGGCATCCTCGCCCTGGCCTACTCCCTGGGCCTGGGGCTGCCTTTCGTGCTGTTCGCCCTGCTGTTCGAGAGGGCGCTGGGCCTGAGCCGCGCCCTCAGTCGCCACCGCCGCACCATCGGACTGCTCTCCGGGGCCCTGCTGGTGGCCATCGGCGTGCTGCTGCTGACAGGGCAGTGGGCGGCCTGGATGGACCAGCTGCAGGGCATGATCGCGACCTTCGAGCCGGTGGTGTGATGAGCTCATCCCGACCCTCCCGTGCCTCGCGACGCCCCCGCCCGGCCGCTCCCGCGCTGGGCCTGCGCGGCACCCTGCTGTTCCTGTGGCGCCAGCTCACCAGCATGCAGACCGCCCTGATCCTGCTGATGCTGCTGGCGATCGCGGCGATCCCCGGCTCCCTGTACCCCCAGCGCAACGTCAACCCCGGCCTGACCGACCAGTACCTGCAGGAGAACGGCCGCTGGGGGGAGATCCTCGACTCGCTCGGCTTCTTCGAGGTGTTCTCCTCGCCGTGGTTCTCCGCGATCTACCTGCTGCTGTTCATCTCCCTGATCGGCTGCATCGTTCCGCGCGTGGGGGTGCACCTGAAGCAGCTGCGCTCCACGCCCCCGCGCACCCCCGCCAAGCTCACCCGCTTCACCGGGTACACCCGGCAGGAGCTCCCCGGTGCGGACGCCGACGCGCTGCTCGACCGCGCCCACGCCGCCCTGCGCCGCTCGCGGTACCGCACCGAGCGCCTGCAGGAGCGGGCCTCGCGCTCGATCACCGCGGAGCGCGGCCTGCTGCGCGAGAGCGGCAACCTGCTGTTCCACATCGCCCTGGTGGGGGTGCTGGTGTGCGTGGCGGCCGGTCATCTCACCGGCTACCGCGGTCAGATCACGGTGGTGGAGGGATCCGGCTTCTCCAACTCCCTGACCCAGTACGACTCCTTCGAGCCCGGTGCCTGGTTCGACACCTCCGAGCTGCCCGAGTTCCGCTTCACCCTGGAGCAGTTCCGCGCCGCGTACGACGAGGAGCCCACCTCGCCCAACGTGGGGCAGCCCCTCTCCTTCGAGGCCGACGTGCAGGTGACCACTGCGGGCCAGGAGCCCTTCGCGCAGACCCTCGAGGTCAACAAGCCGCTGCACGTGCCGGGCGCCTCGATGTACCTGCTGGGCAACGGCTACGCCCCCGAGGTCACCCTGCGGGACCCGGAGGGCACCGTGGTGGCCGAGGGACCGGTGATCACCGTGCCCACGGGGGACACCGGCTACACCTCCCAGCTGGTGATCAAGGCCCCGGACGCCCGCCCCGAGCAGACCGCCGTGGTGGGCTACTTCCTGCCCTCCGGCGTGATCGACGAGCAGGGCCCCCACTCGGTGTCCCCCGATCTGTGGAATCCGATGCTGGTGGTCTCCGTGCACCACGGCGACCTGGGGCTGGACGAGGGCGTTCCCCGCAACGTGTACGAGGTGGACGTCTCCCAGCTGGAGCAGCTGACCGGCCAGGACGGCAGCCCCGTGCTGATCAGCCTGGAGCCCGGCCAGCAGATCGACCTGCCCGATGGCTCCAGCCTCTCCTTCGACGGGGTGCGCCGCTACGCCGCGTTCGACGTGGCGCACAACCCCTTCGAGCCGTGGCTGCTGGGCTTCGCGCTGGCCTCGGTGGCCGGTCTGATCCTCTCGCTGTTCGTGCCGCGCCGCCGCATGTGGGTGCGCGTGACCGAGGCCGACGGCGCCGCGGTGCTGGAGGTGGCGGGCCTGGCCCGCAGCCAGGATCCCGCCCTCGCCGACGACGTCGCCTCCCTGGCCCAGCGGCTATCCTCGTCGATTGACCACCACGACGGGCCCGAGGGCCCGCAGCCTGCGCAGTCCAGCACCGCCCCGACCACCGGAGGACGACCCTCGTGATCGACCAGCAGCTCGCCGAGTTCTCCAGCCTCCTGATCGTGATCACGATCGTCCTGTACGTGCTCGCACTGATCGGCTTCACCGCCGACCTGGCCGGCACCACCGCACGGCGCAGCGACGCGCGCCTGGCCGCCCGTGAGGCGAAGGAGGCCCGCGAGCCCGTCGGCGTCGCAGCGAGCGGCGCCACCGACTCCGCCTCCGTCGATACGACGGGTGCGCACACCGGCGTCGGGGGGACCGACGCGCCCGTGGCCGGATCCGGCGGGCAGGATCCTGCCGCGGATCTCGGCGCAGCGGGCGGGGTGCCCGCCCAGGGAATGTCGGCCCAGCGCTTCGCCTTCCTGATCGCCGGTGCCGGCACCGCCCTGCACCTGGGAGGCGTGATCCTGCGGGCCCTGGCCACCCAGAGGGTGCCGTGGACCAACATGTACGAGTTCGCCATCACCAGCGCGGCCCTGGTGATGGCCGCGTTCCTGGTGTTCTCCATCAAGCGCCACGACCTGCGCGCCCTGGGCACCTTTGTGGTGGGCCCGATCCTGCTGCTGCTGTTCATCGCGCAGCGCTTCTGGATCGTGCCGGCCGCAGAGCTCACCCCCAGCCTGCAGAACTCCCACTGGCTCGTCATCCACATCGGCGTGGCGATCCTGGCCACCGCCCTGTCGATCCTCGGCGCCGTGGTGGCGGTGATGCAGCTGCTGCAGGCCCGCCACGAGAGGGCCCTGGTGGAGAAGGTCGCCGCAGGGGAGGAGCGCCCCGAGCACTGGGGGCGCTTCGGGCACGTACTGGACCGCCTGCCCTCCTCGAGCGTCCTGGAGGGGCTGAGCTTCCGCATCCACTCCGTGGGCTTCGTGTGCTGGACCTTCACCCTGATCTTCGGCGCGATCTGGGCGCGCGACGCCTGGGGCCGCTACTGGAACTGGGATCCCAAGGAGGTGTGGACCTTCGTGATCTGGGTGATCTACGCGGCCTACCTCCACGCCCGTGCCACCGGCGGCTTCCGCGGCAGCCGTGCGGCCTGGCTAGCCCTGGCAGGGTTCGTCGCCGTTGTGTTCAACTACACGATCGTCAACACCGTCATCAACGGGCTCCACTCCTATTCGGGGCTGTGAGCAGGGAGAACCCCCCTCGCAGCGCTCCGGCGCAGGTCTGGCCCGCGGCACGGACGTGCAGGTCGTGGCGGTTCAGGCCGAGGGCGGGTCCTCGGGACCCTCGCTGCGCTGCTGATCCTCACGGGCCTCCCGCTCCTTCCGCAGGCGCTCCTTCTCGCGGCGCTCGCGACGGATGTCCTCATCGAGCTTGCGCAGGAAGTCCGGGTCCTCGTCCGGCGCGATCGGTCCGCTGCGCCGCGGCCCGCCCCGCCCGGGCCCGCGGCCGGTGCCGTCGGTGCGGTCCTTGCCGACCAGCAGCCACGTGATCGGCCCCACCCAGGGGATCAGCACGATCAGCACGATCCACGCCCACTTCGGCAGCCCGCGCACCTCGTCGTCCTGGGTCTGGACGCAGTCCGCGAGCGCGAAGATCGCAAGGGCGATGGAGAGGATGGCCGGGATCGCGCGAAGCATGGATCCAGTCTAGGCAGGGTCCCTGGTCGGCGGCTCGGAGCAGGAAGCACCCACCAGGGGGACCTACCCTGGTGGGTATGCGAGAGATGGTCGTCTATGCCGTGCTGCGGCTCGCCCTGTTCGGTGCGGTCTGGTGGCTGCTCACCCTGCTGGACATCGGGGTGATGCTGGCGGGCGTGCTGGCGGCGCTGCTCTCGATGCTGGTGTCGATCCTGGTCCTGGACAAGGTGCGTGACCGCGCCGCGATGCGGTGGAAGGATGCCGATGATCGTCGTCGCGCCAAGCGCGGGCCCATGGTCGACGAGGACGCCGAGCACGAGGACGCCCTGCTGGACAGCGCGGAGAGCTCCGGTCGTGAGGAGCCCTCAGATCACCAGGCCGGCCAGCAGCAGCACTGAGAACACCAGCTCGAGCTTCCCGGTGGCGCCCAGCACCGGGATCAGGTCACGGCCCATCGCCCCTCCCAGCACCGTGCGCGCCGGCATGATCGCCAGCGGCAGGGCCAGCAGCACCAGCAGCACTGGCCACTGCGCCACCATCACCGGCACCATCAGCACGAACGGCACCAGCATGGTCGCGGTGAACAGCCATCGGGTGCCCCGATCGCCCAGGCGCACCGCGAGGGTGCGCTTGCCTGCGATCGTGTCGGTGGGGATGTCCCGCAGGTTGTTGGTGAGCATGATCGCCACTGCCAGCAGGCCGATCGCGATCGAGGCCAGCAGCGCCACCCACCCGAACCGCAGCGTGATCGCGTAGGCGGTGCCATTGACCGCCACCAGCCCGAAGAACACGAACACGAACAGCTCGCCCAGGCCCAGGTACCCGTAGGGCTTCTTGCCGCCGGTGTAGAACCAGGCGGCCGCGACGGCGGCGGACCCCACCACCAGGGCCCACCAGATCCCGGCCACCGCGATCAGCGCCACCCCGAACAGGGCGCCTGCGGCCAGGGAGCCGATGGCGGCACGCTTGACGGTGGCCGGTGCGGCAGCTCGGGAACTGGTGAGGCGGAAGGGCCCCACGCGCTCGTCGTCGGTGCCGCGGATGCCGTCGGAGTAGTCGTTGGCGTAGTTCACGCCGATCTGCAGGCTGAGCGCCACGGCGAGCGCCAGCAGGGCGCGGGGCAGCACCACGCCGAGCAGGGTGCCGGCGTCGAGGGAGTCGAGGCCGCGCAGCTGCCATATCGCCGCGCCGGTGCCCGCCGCCACCGGGGCCACGGCCGCCGGCCAGGTGCGGGGGCGTGCCCCTTCGATCCACTGGGAGACGGTGGCCACGGCGGTCCTTCCGGGAGTGCTCAGGCGAACGGTCGACGTCGGAGCGCGTCGAGCGGGGGAGGGCATCCGGGCCGGGCGGTCAGCCGCCTGCCGGATCGGTGAGATCGGTGGCGACCCGCCGGGCGGCGGACCGATCGATCTTACCGATCCCCAGCAGCGGCAGCTCCTGGACCACGTGCACCCGCTTGGGGATCATGAAGGAGGGCACCTCGGTGGTGCGCAGCGCCGAGCGCACCAGGGACGCCGCCTCGGCCGGCTCCACGCCCGCCTCGAGGGTCACCAGGGCCTCCACCCGCTGGCCCCACTCCGCATCCGGCACGCCCACGACGACGGCCGAGCGCACCAGCCCGCGCAGCATCAGGGAGCGGTCGATGGCCCGCTCCACGTCCTGCGGGAGCACTTTGCGGCCACCGGTGATGATCACGTCGTCGGCGCGACCCAGCACGCTCAGGGCGCCCTCGGCATCGAGCGAGGTCAGGTCCGAGGTGGCCAGCTCCGTGCCGATCGCTTCGCTGCTGCCGTCCGCGAACAGGTACCCCAGGGCGAGTGTCGGGGAGGAGACGAGCAGGCGGCCGGCGCCCTCGGCGTCGGCCCCGTCGATCCGCAGGCGCACCCCGGGCAGGGCGGTGCCGTCGTACACGCAGCCACCGGCGGTCTCGGAGGAGCCGTAGGTGGTGCGCACCGCGATCCGCTGGCCACGGGCCCGCGCCAGCACCTCCTGCGGGGTCGCGGCCCCGCCCACCAGCACCGCGGTGAAGCGGCGCAGCACGGCCCTGGCCCGGGCATCGGCGCCGGTGGCCCCGGTGACGACGCGGGTCAGCTGGGTGGGCACCAGGGAGGTCAGCGCCGGCAGTCCCGCCTCCTGCGCCTGCGCCAGCGCCGGCTCGGCCAGGGCCACGAAGGCGGTGGAGTCGAAGTGGCCGCGCAGGTCCGGCAGCGGCCGGGGGAGGGCCGGGCCGTCCAGCCCCAGCACCTGCGCGGTGCGGTGGGCGCGGGCGATCACCTGCACCCCGGCGATGTGCGTGGGCGGCAGCAGGGGCAGCCAGTAGCCGTGGCCGATCAGGGAGGCGGTGGCGTCCTGCGAGGCCAGCAGCGCCTGCCGGGACAGCGCCACCGCCTTGGCCGCGCCGGTGGAGCCGGAGGTGGGCACCACCAGCGCCGCATCCTCGAACCCGGCGGGCAGCTGCGCGGGAGGATCGAAGGGGCCCAGCCACAGCCTGCCGTGCCCGGCCATCACCTCACCGATCGCGTGTGCGTGCTCGGTGAGGGAGGCGGCGGAGGCGTCGTACGGGGCCGGCCGGATCCACGACGTCACGGCGATCTCAGCCCTGCGGGTGGGGGAACCGGGTCCAGTCGGGGTCGCGCTTGTGCAGGAAGGCGTCGCGGCCCTCGACGGCCTCGTCGGTCATGTAGGCAAGGCGCGTGGCCTCCCCGGCGAACACCTGCTGGCCCATCAGACCGTCGTCAGCCAGGTTGAAGGCGAACTTGAGCATCCGGATCGCCTGCGGGGACTTGGTGGCGATGGTCGCGGCCATCGCGAGGGCCTCGTCCTCGAGATCGGCGTGGTCCACCACCCGGTTGACCGCGCCCCAGTCGTAGGCGTCCTGCGCCGAGTACTCCTCGGCCAGGAAGAAGATCTCCCGGGCCCGCTTCTGCCCCACCTGCTTGGCCAGGTACGCCGAGCCGTAGCCGCCGTCGAAGGAGCCCACGTTCGCATCGGTCTGCTTGAAGCGGGCGTGCTGGCGGGAGGCGATGGTGAGATCCGCGACCACGTGCAGGGAGTGGCCACCGCCGGCGGCCCAGCCGTTGACCACCGCGATCACCACCTTGCCCATGGTGCGGATGAGGCGCTGCACCTCCAGGATGTGCAGGCGGCCCGAGGAGCCGGTGCGCGCCTGGTCGGTCTCCGCGAGCTCCTCGGCCTCGGCGTACTCGTAGCCGGCGCGGCCGCGGATGCGCTGGTCGCCGCCGGAGCAGAAGGAGCGCCCGCCGTCCTTGGGGGAGGGGCCGTTCCCGGTCAGCAGCACCACGCCCACGCCGGTGTCCAGGCGGGCATGGTCGATAGCCCGGTACAGCTCATCCACCGTGTGCGGGCGGAAGGCGTTGCGCACCTCGGGACGATCGAAGGCGATGCGCACCACCGGCAGGTCGTGGCCGGTGGAGTCCTCGCTGCGCTGCACCCCGCGGTGGTAGGTGATGTCGGTGAAGGCAGAGCCGCCGTGCTCGGCGGCCGTCACCTCCCGCCAGCGCGAGGGATCGAAGGTCTCGGAGACCTGCCGGGGCTCAGGAGCGGGGGTGGTCGTCATGCCCCCCAGGGTAGTGGGAAGGCGCCATCTCCTGGCCCTGCGGCGCCCAGGGCAGGCGCGGTGTGGACGGTGCCCGATCGGTGCGCAGGCGCCCGTAGGCGAGCACGTCGTGCCGCTCCCCGTCGATCAGGAACTTCTGTCGCTCCACGCCCTCCTGCACGAAGCCCGCTGCACGCGCGATCGCTCCGGAGGCTGGATTGTTGGCACGATGTCCCAGCTCGAGGCGGTCCAGCCCCCACCCGCCCTGCTCGAGCGGGGCCAGGGCCCGATCCGCCACGGTGGCCGCCGCTCGGCCGATGAGCCCACGGCCCCGGTGCTGCGCGTGCATCCAGTAGAAGAACCATCCCGCCCGGTTGTCCTGGTCGATGCTCAGGGCCACCAGGCCGATCATGCTCCCCGAGGAATCGGTGACAGCGACCGCCCGGCGCTGCTCGCCCCGCAGCCAGTCCACGTAGGTGCGGGCCTGCTCGATGGTCTCCACCTCACCCTGACGGGCCATGTCGGGGTGGGAGGTGAAGGCGGCGAGCACCGCGTCGGCGTCCGCAGCGCCCACGGGACGCAGGGAGTACGGGCCGGATGGCTGAGGGGACGTCATGACCCCATCCTGCCCTGCTGGGGCGGTGACCCGGCCGATACCCTCGAGAGATGCACATCCCCTCTGCTCTGCGCGAGCTCGGCATCGATCGGGCGGTGGCCTGGTCGATCCCCATGACCATGCGGTTCCGCGGCCTCACCGAACGCGACGGCGTGCTTCTGCACGGCCCCCGGGGCTGGTCGGAGTTCTCACCCTTCTGGGACTACGACGTGGAGGAGTCCGCCTCCTGGCTGCGGGCAGCGCTCGCCGATGCCACAGCCGAGCGGCCTGCCCCGCAGCGCCGCGAGATCCCCGTGAACGTCACCGTGCCCGTGGTGCCCCCGGCCCTCGCCGCCCGCATCGCCCGGGTGGGCGGCGCGCGCACCGCGAAGGTCAAGGTCGCCGACCCCGGCTGCGATCTCTCCCAGGACGCCGACCGGCTCGCCGCCGTGCGTGAGGCCATGGGACCCGAGGCCCGCATCCGCATCGACGCCAATGCCGCCTGGACCCTCGAGGAGGCCCTGGCGGCACTGCCGGTGCTGGACAGGGCCGCCGGGGGGCTCGAGTACGCCGAGCAGCCCTGCGCGAGCATCGAGGACCTCGCCTCCCTGCGCCGGGCCCTGGACGTGCCGATCGCAGCCGACGAGTCGGTGCGCCGCGCCGAGGACCCTCTGCGGGTGGCCCGCGCCGAGGCTGCTGATGTGCTGGTGATGAAGGTCCAGCCCCTGGGCGGGGTGCGGCGCTGCCTCCAGCTCGCCGAGCAGGCCGGCCTGCCGGTGGTGGTCTCCTCCGCGCTGGAGACGGGGGTGGGTCTGAGCGCGGGGCTGGCCCTGGCCGCCGCGCTGCCCGAGCTGCCCCACGCCTGCGGCCTCGCCACGGCGGCGCTGCTCACCGGCGATGTGACGGCTGAGCCCCTGCACGCCACCGGCGGCACCATCGCCGCCGTGCGCCCGGAGCCGACCGAGGAGCAGCTGGTGCGGCACGCGGCCGGGCCGGAGCTCACCGCGAGGTGGCAGGCGCGCCTGGCCGAGTGCTCTGCGCAGCTGTGAGGGTTCTACGCTGTCACCATGCCTGATGCCGAGCAGCGCCCCGAGGTCGCCCCACTGACCGCGCCGGCCCCCACCGGGTCCGGGGCGGTCGACGAGGCGGTCGTGCTGTGGCGCGCCCTGGGCCTGCTCGGCGTGCGCGAGACCGTCCTCGCCCCGGGATCCCGCTCCGCCCCCCTGGTGTACGCCCTCGCGGATGGGCAGGTGGCCGACATGATCCGGCCCCACGTGCGGATCGACGAGCGCGCAGCCGGCTTCACCGCCCTGGGCATCTCGCGCCACGATCCCGCCCACCCCGCCGCGGTGGCCACCACCTCGGGCACCGCGACCGCCCACCTGCTGGCCGCGGTGATGGAGGCGCACCACTCCCGGGTGCCCCTGATCGTGCTCACCGCCGACCGCCCGGTCGAGCTGCGGGGCACCGGGGCGAACCAGACCACTTCTCAGGTGGGCCTGTACCGCGACTTCGTGCGCTTCGAGGCGGATCTGCCCGCGCCCACCGCCACCGGGGCGACCCCCGTCGAACTGCGCACCATCGCCATGACCGCCGCCCGCGCCATGGCCGCGGCCACTGGCACCCATCCCGGACCGGTGCACCTGAACCTCGGGTTCCGAGACCCCCTGGTGCCCACGACGCCCGGCCCCGGAGCTGCTGCCGGTCCCGACGACGACACGGATCCCGGCGCCACCGGTGCGGCCGACGATGCGGACTCGCCCGCACGACCGATCGTGCTCACCCGCAGGCCACGCCCCGGCGCCCCGCCGCCGCACCCCGTGGCGGTCTCCTCCCGCACGGTGGTGGTCGCCGGTGACGGCGCCGGACCCGATGCCCGCGCCTTCGCCGAGCGCCATCGGCTGCCGCTGCTGGCGGAGCCCAGTTCCGGTGCCCGCGGCGGCGACATGCTGGTGCCGGGGTATCCGGCGCTGCTGAGCGAGATCATGGCGGATCCTTCGCACGACCTGCGGCCCGAGCGGGCCGTGGTCTTCGGGCACCCCACCCTCTCACGACCCGTGCTGGGGGCCCTGTTGGGCGCCGAGGACGTCGAGGTGATCGTCGTGGATTCCACCTCGAGCTGGCCCGACGCGGCAGGCCGCGCCGCTCTCACGGTGCCCGCGGCCACCGGTGATGATCGCGCGGACAGCGAGGAGCTCGCCGCCCGCCGCACCCGCGTCCAGGCCTGGCGCGGCGCGGCCGCATCCGCCGCCCGCCCCCTGGGCTGGCAGGTGGGGGCGGCGCTGGCCGTGTGGAACGCGAGCGAGGAGCACGACGTGCTGGTGCTGGGCTCCTCCAGCCTGGTCCGGGACCTCGAGCAGCACGCCGGGAGCACGGACGCCCGGGTGATCGCCAACAGGGGACTGGCCGGCATCGACGGCACCACCGCCATGGCCACCGGCCTGGCCCTGGCCCACCGGGACCACCCCGGGCGGGTGCGGCTGCTGGTGGGTGACCTCACGGCGCTGCACGACCTCACGGGCCTGATCATCGGCCCGGAGGAGCAGCGCCCGGATCTCGACGTGGTGGTGGTCGACGACGACGGCGGTCGCATCTTCGGGGGGCTCGAGCACGCCGCCGCCCCGCCCGCGCTGCTGCGGCGCTTCTTCACCACCCCGCACGGCGTGGACATCGCCGGTGCCGCCGCCTCCCTCGGTGCCCGCACCGAGTCCGTGTGCACCGATGAGCTGGCCGGCGCGCTTGCGGCCCCCAGCCGGGGGATCCGGGTCATCGTGGTCCAGGAGTTCTCCCGTCGGCGGTCATCGATCTCGAGAGACGGGATGGTCGAATGAGCCCCGCGCAGGATGATCCCGGGCAGTCCCCGAACCCCTGGGATCCCTTCGCCTCCCGGACCGGGGAGGACGCTCAGGGGCCATCCGCGCTCCGACCGCCGCAGCCGGAACCGACGCCGCCTGCCGGGCCGAGCGGCACCGCGGTCGAGGCATCGCGGGTCAGCCGGGAGGCCGCCCCGCACGCCCACCCGCACACCCCGCGGCGCGGCCCCGGTTGGGGAGGGGTGAGCGCCCTGGTCCTGGCCGGGATGCTCCTGTCCAGCGGTGCCACCCTGGGCGGAGTGGTGGCCTACGACCGGATCATCGCGCCGCTCACCTCGGCACAGGCACCGAGCGAGCCAGCCTCCCCCTCGCCCACCGGCCCGGACGTGGAGCCCGTCTCGACCGGTGGGGCGACGGTGGCGGACTGGAGCGAGGTGGCCGAGCAGGTGGCCCCGAGCACGGTCGCCATCCAGGTGCGCACCGCTACCGGCACCAGCCAGGGCACCGGCGTGGTGCTCTCCGAGGACGGCTCCGTTCTCACCAACGATCACGTGGTGGCCGGAGGGGACCAGGTGCAGGTCACCCTGGCCGACGGCCTCACGTACACCGCGGCAGTGGTGGGCGCTGATCCCAGCACGGACCTGGCCGTGATCCGCCTGGACGCACCGCCCCCGGACCTCCAGCCCGCCACCTTCGGCGACTCCGAGCTGGTCGAGGTGGGGGATCCGGTGATGGCCGTCGGCACACCGCTGGGGCTGGAGAACACCGTCACCACGGGCATCGTCTCGGCAGTGGACAGGCCCGTGACCACCGAGGGAGAGGAGGAGGACGGCTCCGACGCCGCCTTCACCTCCGCCATCCAGACCGATGCCGCCATCAACCCCGGCAACTCCGGGGGGCCGCTGGTCGACGCCCGCGGTCACGTGGTGGGCGTCAACACGGCCATCGCCGCCATCCCCGGCACGGATCGTGCCGTGGGGAGCATCGGACTGGGCTTCGCGATCCCCTCGAACACCGCGCGGCTGATCGCGGATCAGCTGGGGGAGGGCGGCACGGTGCGGCACGCCTACGTGGGCGTCACCACCCAGGACGGCACCCGCAGCGTGGGCGACGTGACCCACCGCGGTGCCGAGGTGGTCGGCGTGGAGCCGGACAGCCCGGCGGTGGAGGCCGGCATACAGGAGGGGGACCTGATCACGGCGTTCGACGACGTCAGCATCGGCGGGGCTGCGGCGCTGACGGCCGTGGTGCGCGGCCAGGAGGTGGGATCCGAGCACACGCTCACCGTGGTCAGGGGCGAGAAGGAGCGGGCGATCCGGATCACCCTGGGGGAGAGGCCCTAGCGCTTGACGGGGCCGTTCCCCGTCCCGGCCGTCCCGCCGCGCAGTGCCCGCAGCATGGGCCGGTTCTTCGCGAGCACCTCGGCGTGCTCGGAGACCGGATCGGAGGCCGCCACCAGGCCGCCCCCGGCCTGCAGGGCGACGGTGCGGTCGTCCACCAGGTGCGCCATCCGCAGCGCGATCGCCCACTGCCCGTCGCCCCGGGCGTTCATCCAGCCCACGGGGGAGGCGTAGCCGCCGCGGTCGCGCGGCTCCAGGCGGGCGATGATCTCGTCGGCCGCCTCCCGCGGGGTCCCCGAGACCGCGGCCGAGGGATGCAGCCGTGCGGCCACGTCCAGGCTGGTCACCCCACGTAGCAGGCTCGCCGAGACATCCGAGGCCAGGTGCTCCAGCCCCGGCAGCCGCAGCACGAACGGCTCCGGGGACACCGTGACGTCGAGGGCCACGTCCACCAGGCGATCCACCACCGAGTCCACCGCGAAGGCGTGCTCGGAGCGCTCCTTGGCGTCCCCGCGGAAGGTGCGGCGGTCCTGTTCGGACAGCTCTGCGCCCTCGGCCACCGGACGGGTGCCTGCCAGCACCCGGGAGAACACACGGCCGTCCTCGGTCTGGGCGAGCATCTCGGGGCTTGCCCCCACCACGTCCTCGAGGTGGTACACCCAGGTGCTCGGGTACTCGCGAGCCAGGCGCGCCACCAGCGCGGCCCGACTGACGGGCGCGCCGGAGCGCACCGTGGTCAGCTCGGAGAGCACCACCTTCTGCGCCTCGCCGTCCGTGATCGCACCGACCGCGTCCCGCACCAGGGCCTGGTACTGCTCTGGGGTGTGCGAGGGGTCGATGTCCAGCTCGCCGGGGTCGGGTGTGCGCGGGGTGGAGGGGAACAGGTCGCGCCAGGAGGCGGGCACCTCGGGCTCGACACCCGTCCCCACCACGGTGAGGAAGGCCTCGCCCTCCTCCACCCCCAGCGCCGCCTGCGGAACCATCAGCGTGGAGGGCCGTGCGGAGCCGTCGGCGTAGGAGAAGCTGCCCAGGGCGATCAGGCCGCTGGCCCGGGTGCGCACCTCGTCGTCGATGCGGCAGCGCTGGGCCAGGTGCTGGAAGGCAGCGCTGGCGGCGGCGAAGCGGTGCGGCCCGGCCGTCTGCACCGACCAGGCCGTCCCCACGGCGACCAGGCCCTGGCCGTGACGCAGCCAGGCGGCGCTGAGGTGCTCGGGCACATGCCCCAGCAGGTCGACCGGTTCATCGATCCGCAGGGTGCGCACCACCAGCTCCGACGTGTCGTCGGCGAGGGCGGGGGACGTGGGGAGGGAAGGCATCGGGACTCATTATGCGACAGGTCCTCCGCGTGCGGATGGTCACCGGCGGCACCCCGATGCCGCCTGCGCCGGTGAGGGGGTCTCAGGTGCGACGATGGTGCGGGCGCCCCCCGCGGTGCCCGTCGGCCCTCCCGGGCCGCCCGATGGACGGATGGACGGAGCAGTGCGTGAGAAGCAGCGGCGAGAGCATCGCGAGCCCCCTGGTGCGGGGAGTGCTCGCGGCCGTCGTGTCCCTGGGCACCGCGATCGCGGTGACCGTGATCCCCGCGCTCGCCGCCCAGGTGGCAGGCACCCGCTCAGCCGCCACCGCCCTGGACGCCATCATCATCGGCCTCAACGTGCTGGTGCTCGGGCACGGCGGCGGCATCACCCTGTCCACCGGGGTGATCGACGGCACCGTCACGCTCACCCCCCTCGGGCTGATGGCGCTGTTCGTTCTGGTGTCCGCTCTGGGCATGCGCCGCGTGGGCTATGTGCTGGGGCTGGTCGAGCACGATGCAGGGCTGCGGCCGCGCGCGCTGGGGGACGCCGGCGCGGCACTGGGCGCCTACACCGTCGTCTACGCGATCGGGGTGGCGGCGCTGGCCGCCCTGGGGCGCAGCGTCGATGCGGCCCCCATGATTGTCCCGGCGTTCCTCTCCGGCGCGCTGGTGGCAGTGGTGGGAGGCCTGCTCGGCGTGCTCCGGTCCCTGTCACGGCGCCCCACGGACAGCTCCCCGGGAGTGCGGGTGCTGGGTCTGCTGCCCGCCCCCTTCGACGCTGTTGCCCGCGCGGTGCTGCTGGCCCTGGCCGGCCTGGTCGCGGTGGGGGCCCTTGCCGTCACCGGCCAGCTGCTGTGGGGCATCAAGGGCGCCGCTGCCCTGTTCGAACAGCTGGGCCCCGGGATCGTGGGCGGGATCGTGCTGACCCTGCTGCAGCTGGCCCTGCTTCCCCTGCTGATGGTGTGGGCACTGGTGATCCTGCTGGGCGGCACCGTGACCATGGGCACCGGCACCGCCTTTTCCCTGCAGGGGGTGGAGACCGGGCTGATGCCGGCCCTGCCGATCCTGGCGGCCCTGCCGGAACCGGGCCCCGCACCCGAATGGGCGATCGCGTTGATGCTGGTGCCCCTGGCCCCCGTCGTGCTGGGCGCGGTGCGCCTGGTGCGGGACGTCGAGCACCTGGACCTCCGGGACCGGGTGACCGCGTGGGTGGCCTACCCGCTGGTGCTGATGGTGGTGATCCTGCTGCTGGCCGGGCTGTCCACCGGTGGCATCGGCGACGGACGCCTGGCGCACCTGGGCCCGCAGATGGGCACCCTGCTGATGCCGCTGCTGCTGCTGACGGTGGGCGGCACGGGCGCGGTGCTGGCGTTCATGGCCACCGCATTGATCCCCTGGACGCAGAAAGCGGTGACATCGCTGCGCAGCCGCGTGGAGTCCGCCGAGGAGAAGGAGCGTGCCGAGCGCACCGGGGCAGGTGATCCCGCACCCGCGCAGGAGGACGGGGAGGTCCACGAGGACGCCCCGGACCCTGTGGAGCGTGAGGAGCCTGCGCAGGCTCAGGACCCCGTGGAGGTGCCTGCGGAGGAGCTCAACCCCCCAGCAGACCGGTGATCCAGTCCGTCATCGACTCCTGCGCCTCCTGGGCGCACTGCGACTTCGCACGCTCGGTGATCGCCGTGCGCACGCACTCCTCGCGCTGCACCGTAGGGCCGTAGAACACCAGGGAGGTCACGGTGCCCAGCACGATCAGCAGTGTGGCGGGAACGCCCACCACGGCGGAGAAGATCGCCATCCCCCGGCGCCCCTCCCGGAAGGCGGTCACGATCAGGGGGATCAGCAGCACCAGCGCGATGAGGCCTGCCAGCCCGCTCAGCAGCGAGTAGGGCAGCGGAGCCAGCATCAGCAGCCACGCGGCCAGCAGGGCGAAGCTGAGCGCCCCGAGCAGCCGACGCTGCCTGGTGCCGGTGGTGGACTCGTCCCGTGCGCCGCCCTGCGGTTTCTTCTCATCGCTGCTCATCGTGGACCATTGTGCCCCGTCCGCCTGGACCCCGTGTCACCGCGTGCAGGCCGCTCGCAGATGGGGGCGGGCTCGCCCCGCGGTCGGCGCTGACCCCCGGACCGACGCCGACCCTCGGGCCGGCGCCGACCCTCGGACCGACGACGGCGCGCACACGCCCCTGCACTACCCTGGCACCGTGTCCCGCACCCCCGTCGTCGTCCTCATCTCCGGCACCGGATCCACTCTCGCCGCCCTGCTGGAGGCCGGTGCGCACCCGGACTGCCCCTACGAGATCGTCGGTGTGATCGCCGACAAGGAGGCCGCGGGCCTCGCCCACGCGCGCGCTGCGGGCGTGCCCACCGCCGTGGTGCGCCTGGCCGACCACGCCGACCGCGCCGCGTGGGATCGCGCGCTCGCTGAGGCCGTCGCCGGCTTCTCCCCGCGCCTGGTGGTGCTGGCCGGGTTCATGAAGCTGCTGGGAGCACCGCTGCTGGAGGCCCATCCCGGGCGCATCATCAACACCCACCCCGCCCTGCTTCCCTCCTTCCCCGGCGCCCACGGCGTGCGCGACGCCCTCGCGCACGGGGTGAAGGTCACCGGCGCCACCGTGATCGAGGTCGATGCCGGTGTGGACACCGGCCGCATCCTCGCCCAGGTCGCCGTCGAGGTGCACGAGGACGACACCGAGGCCACCCTCCACGAGCGCATCAAGCAGGCCGAGCAGCCGCTGCTGGTGGACGTGGTGCGCCGACTGACCGCTGCGAACCGAACCGAACAGGAGCCCATCGCGTGACCACTTCCGACCGCCGCCCCTTCCGCCGCGCCCTGCTGTCCGTCTACGACAAGAGCGGCATCGTCGAGCTGGCCCGAGCGCTCGCCGACGCCGGCTGCGAGATCGTCTCCACCGGCTCCACCGCGGCGACCGTCCGCCAGGCCGGGATCGAGGTCACCGACGTCGAGCAGATCACCGGGTTCCCCGAGATGCTCGATGGCCGTGTCAAGACCCTCCACCCCCGCATCCACGGCGGGATCCTCGCCGACCAGCGCCTGGAGGACCACGTCTCCCAGCTGGCCGACCACGACATCGCCCCCTTCGACCTCGTGGTGGTGAACCTCTACCCCTTCGCGGAGACGGTCGCGGCCGGCGGCAGCTTCCAGGAGATCATCGAGAAGATCGACGTGGGCGGCCCCACCATGGTGCGCGGCGCCGCCAAGAACTTCGCCTCGGTGGCCGTCGTGGTCGAGCCCGAGGACTACGCCGAGGCCGCCCGTGCAGCGGGGGCCGGTGGCTTCACTCTGGGGGAGCGGCAGGAGCTGGCCGCGGCTGCTTTCCAGGTCACTGCCGGGTACGACGAGGCGATCGCCGCCTGGATGATGGGCGCCCTGGACGGGGACGACGCCCAGGACGCCGACGGCGCCGAGCAGGACGAGGCGGAGGAGGTCAGCGACACCTACCTGCTGGACATGAGCGACGAGGACGCTGCCACCATGGGCTTCGCCGCCACCCTGCGGTACGGCGAGAACCCCCACCAGCGCGCCCGCCTCGCCGTGGTCGACGAGGAGGATCCCGGTCTCGCCGGCGCCGAGCAGCTCGGCGGCAAGGCCATGAGCTACAACAACTACGTCGACGCCGACGCCGCCCTGCGTGCTGCCTACGACCACGACCAGCCCTGCGTGGTGGTGATGAAGCACAACAACCCCTGCGGCATCGCCGTCGCGCGCGAGGGCGAGGACATCGCCGCCGCCCACGCCCGCGCTCATGGCACCGACCCGGTCTCCGCCTACGGCGGGGTGATCGCCGCCAACCGCACGGTCACCCTGGCGATGGCTCAGCAGGTCAAGCCGGTGTTCACCGAGGTGATCCTGGCGCCCGGCTACGAGGTCGAGGCCCTCGAGCTGCTGCACAGCAAGAAGAACCTGCGGATCCTGCAGGTCGCCGACCGGCCCCGCGGCGGGGTGGAGATCCGCACCATCTGGGGCGGCACCCTGGTGCAGGACGTCGATGCCCTCACGGCCGGCGGGGACGACCCTGCCACCTGGACCCTGGCCGCCGGGGAGGCCGCCGACCAGGACACCCTCGCCGACCTCGCCTTCGCCTGGCGGGCCGTGCGGGCGCCCAAGTCCAACGCGATCCTGCTGGCCAAGGACGGTGCAGCCGTCGGCATCGGCATGGGCCAGGTCAACCGCCTGGACTCCTGCCGGCTGGCCGTGGCCCGCGCCAACACCCTCGGCGAGCATGCCGAGGGCGAGCAGGCACCGGAGCGGGCACGCGGAGCCGTCGCCGCCTCGGACGCCTTCTTCCCCTTCGCCGACGGTGCCCAGATCCTCATCGACGCGGGCGTGACCGCGATCGTCCAGCCCGGCGGCTCCATCCGCGACGACGAGGTGATCGCGGCCTGCCGCGAGGCAGGGGTGACCCTCTACCTCACCGGCACCCGCCACTTCGCCCACTGAGCCCGACGGCACTCGGCTCGCGGCTCGCGCTTCGCGGACGCAGGGGTCACGGAAAGCTGTCGGACCGGGGCAATAGAGTGAGCGGTAACCCAGGCGAGTGATCGAAGGAGAGCAACGGTGAAGATCCCCGACAACCAGAGTCTGCGCGAGTACATCGAGCACCTGCGGGACGAGGGCTACTCCGTCACCGACGGCCACACCCCGGACCCGGACCTGATCGACCCGCAGGGCAACCCGGTGTACACCTGGCAGGAGGGGTACCCGTACGAGACCCGCATGGACCGCGACGAGTACGAGCTGGAGAAGTACCGCCTGCAGGTGGAGCTGCTGAAGTACCAGTACTGGCTCGAGGACAACGACCAGAAGTCGATCATCATCTTCGAGGGGCGCGATGCGGCCGGCAAGGGCGGCACCATCAAGCGCTTCACCGAACACCTGAACCCCCGCACCGCGCGCGTGGTCGCGCTGAACAAGCCCAGCGACCGCGAGCGCGGCCAGTGGTACTTCCAGCGCTACATCCAGCACCTGCCCACCTCCGGGGAGATGGTGCTGTTCGACCGCTCCTGGTACAACCGCGCCGGGGTGGAGCGGGTGATGGGCTTCGCCTCCCCGGAGCAGTACGAGACCTTCATGAACCAGGTCCCGCACTTCGAGCGGATGCTGGTGGATTCCGGCATCCACGTCACCAAGTTCTGGTTCTCCGTGTCCCAGAAGGAGCAGCGCACCCGCTTCGCGATCCGCCAGCTGGACCCGGTGCGCCGCTGGAAGCTCTCCCCGATGGACCTGGAGTCCCTGGACCGCTGGGACGCGTACACCGAGGCCAAGCTGGAGATGTTCCGCCGCACGGACAAGAAGTACGCGCCCTGGACCATCATCCGCTCCAACGACAAGAAGCGCGCACGGCTCAATGCGATGCGCTACTTCCTGTCCCAGTTCGAGTACGAGGGCAAGGACCACGACGTGGTCGGTGAGCCCGATCCGAAGCTCGTGATGCGCGGCAAGCAGGAGGAGGCCGACGAGTAGCCAGTCAGCTCTCGTGGGTCCGCTCCTCGTCCTCGGCGGTCCGCTCCTCGGCAGCCGGGGGCTCCTCCGCGACCGTGAGCGCCGGGATCGTGCCGGTGGCCGTGGGCCGTACCGGGCGGGTCATCGAGGCAGGTGAGAGCAGCCCTGCCAGGCGCCGCTCGTCCAGCAGGCCCCTCTCCAGCACCAGGTCCGCCACCGGCCGGCCCGTCTCCAGGGCCTCGCTGGCCACCTCGGTGGCGGCGGCGTAGCCGATCACCGGCACCAGTGCGGTGATCACCCCGATCGAGTGGCGCACGTACCCGTCCACCACGTCCCGGTTCACCTCGATCCCGGCGATGCAGCGCTCCGCCAGCGTGGTCATCGCCCGGGTCATGATGCGCGTGGACTCCAGGATGTTGAAGCAGATCACCGGCTCGAAGGGGTTCAGCTGCAGCTGGCCGCCCTCAGCGGCGAAGGTGACGGTCATGTCGTTGCCGATCACCTCGAAGGCCACCTGGTTGACCACCTCGGGGATGACCGGATTGACCTTGCCCGGCATGATCGAGCTGCCGGGCTGGACGGCAGGCAGTCGCAGCTCGGCGAAGCCCGCACGGGGCCCGGAGGAGAGCAGTCGCAGATCGTTGCAGATCTTGGAGATCTTCACCGCGATGCGCTTGAGCACACCGGAGAAGGTGACGAACGCGCCCGTGTCACTGGTGGCCTCCACCAGATCCGCGGAGACGGAGAACGGGATCCCCGTGAGCTCGGCGAGCTCGCGCGTGGCCAGCTCCGCGTAGCGAGGATCCGAGGTGATGCCGGTGCCGATCGCGGTGGCCCCCAGGTTGACCTCCTGGAACAGGCGCGAGGTGCGGGTCAGGCGCTCGACGTCCTCCGCGATGGTGGTGGCCCAGCCGCGGAACTCCTGGCCCACGGTCATCGGCACCGCGTCCTGCATCTGGGTGCGGCCCATCTTGAGGATGTCGGAGAACTCCTCGCCCTTCTCCCGCAGGGTCCCGATCAGCTGATCCATCGCCTCGGCGAGAGCCGGGAACGACAGCAGCATCGCCAGGCGCACCGCCGTGGGGTACACGTCGTTGGTGGACTGGCCCAGGTTCACATGGTTGTTGGGATGCAGCTGCTCGTAGTCGCCCCGCTCCAGGCCCAGGATCTCCAGCGCGCGGTTGGCGATCACCTCGTTGGCGTTCATGTTGGTGCTGGTGCCGGCGCCGCCCTGGATCATGTCCACCACGAAGTGCTCGTGCAGAGCACCGTCCACGATCTCCGCGCAGGCCTGCTCGATGGCCTCGGCCCGGCGCTCGTCCAGGGCTCCCAGCTGCCGGTTCGCGCGAGCCGCTGCCCGCTTTACCTGCGCCAGCGCGATGATCAGCTTGGGGAAGTGGCTCACCGGCACCCCGGTGATGTGGAAGTTCTCCTGGGCGCGCAGGGTCTGGATCCCGTAGTAGGCATCGGCAGGCACGTCGCGGTCGCCCAGCAGGTCGTGCTCGCGGCGAGTGGCGGAACTGGTCATCGGGGGAGTCCTCCGGGGGATGGATGCGTGTGGCCGCGTCGACGGGGCCGGCGGGGAGGGGCCGCCGGGGCGTGCCGACGGTCCGGGGCCGACGGCTCTGACGGCCCCGCTCAGCGTATCCCGCGCCGGGGCCTCCCGAGCCGGATCGGCGGCACCGTACGATGGGCCGGTGATCTCCGACCCCTCACCGTTCACGGTGCGCGCGGCGCTCCGACGCCAGGCCGTGCTCACCGTGGCACTGCTCGCGCTGGCGGTGATCCTGGTGGTCGGTGCGCTGGGTGCGGTGCCGCTGGCCGGCATGCTGCTCGCGGCACTGATGGCCGTGCTGGCAGTGATGCGACTGGTGCTGCCCACCGCCGCCGTCGGGGCGCTCGCCGTGCGCTCACGCGCCGTGGACGCCGCAGTGATGCTGGTCATCGCGGCGGGGCTCGCCGTACTCTCGACCTCACCGAACCTCTGATCCACGGGAGCGCCTCAGCCCCAGGGGACCTGAGAGCCGTCAGTCCTGGACCAGGACCATGCGTCCGTCACCCAGGCCGTACACCCCGCCCACCACGGACAGCAGTCCGGAGCGCTGGGCCTCGCGCACCAGGGCGGAGCCGGCCGTCAGATCGGTGATCGTGCCGCGCACGTGCCGGGCCACCGCGTCATGGGAGGGATCCTCGGGATCGAGGTGGTCGCGCACGCCCTCCACCAGTGCGGGCATGGAACCGGGCAGGTCGTGCCCGTCAACCAGGTAGCGCTGGGCCGCGGCCACGGCGCCGCAGGACTCGTGCCCCAGCACCAGGGCCACGGAGACCCCCAGCTGCGCCACCGCGAACTCCACCGATGCCACCACCGAGCGGTCCAGCACGTGTCCCGCCGTCCGCACCACGAACAGGTCGCCGAACCCCTGGTCCAGCAGGATCTCCACGCTCACCCGCGAGTCCGAGCAGGCCAGCACCACGGCGTGCGGGTGCTGACCGTCGGTCAGGGCCCGACGATGCGCATCGTCCTGGTGGGGGCGGCGCGGGCGGCCCTCGGCGAAGCGGAGGTTGCCGTCGATCAGGGCCTGCAGCGCCTGTGACGGAGTCGGTCGGGAGCGGGGGTCCGGTGCGTTGGAGAACACGCGAGACAGTGTGACACGATCAGGATCGTGCCCACCGATACCGCGCGCCTGCACGCCGTGTTCGACCTCGCGATGAGGATCGGTGAGGGCCTGCTCTCCAACGGTGCTGCCGCCTCCGAGGTCACCGCGACCGTCCTGCGGGTCACCAGCTCCTCGGGCCTGCGCAACGTCTCGGTCCAGGTCACCTTCGACGAGGTGACCATCTCCTATCTTCCCGATCAGCTCTCCGCGCCCTTCACCCGGGTGCGCTCGGCGAGCGCGAGAGTGCAGGACTTCTCGCGCCTGGCCGCCTTCGAGGACATCACCCACCGCTACATCGCCGGTGACCTCGACCTGGACGAGGCTCGGCGCCTGGCCGAGGAGATCCCGCGCCAGAAGGCCGCCTACCACCTGGGACTGGTCACCGCCGGCTTCGCGATGATGGGCGGTGCCGCTGCCCTGAGCCTGGGTGCCAAGCCCCTGGTCGCCACCGCCGCGACCCTCGCGGCCGGGATCCTGATCCTGGCCGGGGAGTACCTGACCCGGTGGCGCATCCCGCAGTTCTACTCCCAGGCCCTGGGGGGACTGGTCGGTGTGCTCACCGCGGTGGTGGTGGACATGATCGACCCCACCGTGAACTCCTCGATCGTGGTGGTGGCCTGCATCATCGTGCAGCTGGCGGGACTGACCTCCTTCGGCGCGATGCAGGATGCTGTCACGGGCTGGTACATCACCGCCTCCGGGCGGATCCTGGAGACCCTCATGCTCACCGTCGGCGTGGTGGCAGGGGTCCGCGGGGGACTGCTGCTGGCCGATCGCCTGGGGGCCGACATCTCCGTGAGCGCCTCCATGCCGGTCTCGCTGATCTCCGTGCTGGTGCTGGTGGTCTCCGGTGCCGGGATGGGCCTGGGCTACGGAGTGGGCACCCAGGTGCCCGCCCGCATCCTCGCCTGGACGGCCGTGGTGGCCGTCGGCTCGGCGGTCACCTCCCACGTGCTGTCGGTGCTGGTGCTGGACCGGGTGTACGCCGTGGCCATCACCGCGTTCCTGGTGGGCGCGGTCTCCGTGGTGATCGGCGACCGGCTGCGGGCCCCCGCTCTGGCCATCGTGATGGCAGGTGTGATCCCCCTGGTTCCCGGCAGCCGCATCTTCCGGGGCCTGCTGGGGCTGGGCAGCGACGTCGCCGAGGGCGCGGTGGAGCTGTTCGGCGCCGCCGAGGTGGCGGTGGCCATCGCCGCCGGCGCGATCCTGGGCCAGCTGGCGCTCGCCCGGCTGATCGCACGACTGCCGCGCGGCCGCATCTCCTACACCCCGGTCATCTCCTCCCCGTTCACCACGCTGCGCAGGCGACGTATGTCACTGGGTCTGCGGCGATCGAGACGAAAGGGCCGGACGGCGCATCTCGAGCCGTCTACGATGACCGGTGAGATGACAGCGCTGTCGCCCAGCCTCCTCGAGGAACTCGAGAGCTCCCCGGTGCGGCGCTCCGAGCACAAGGAGAACTGATGAGCAGCCCCGCGATCGTCGCCACCGGCGCGTACTCCCGCAGCGGCACCGGCCGCGGCACCGGAATAGAGCTGATGCGGCTGACACCGGGGCAGGGACAGGCCGCTTGCGGCGTCGAGCGCCTGGCCTCCGTCGAGCTCGAGAATCCCACCTTCCTGCTGTGGAGTCGTGACGGCACCCTGCTGTACGCCGTGCTGGAGACCTCGCCCAGCCGCCTGGTGGCGCTGCGCGTGAGCGAGGACGGCACCACCGCCGAGCTGGTCGCCGACCTCCCCCTGCAGGGGGAGGGGGCGTGCCACCTGGCCTACGGCCACCGCGCCCGCACCCTGGTGATCGCCGACTACGGCTCCGGCTCGGTCGAGACGGTCACCCTCGACGAGCAGGGCGTACCCGTGGAGCTAGTCGACTTCGACAGCCACCGCCACCACGCCGACGGCCTGGACCCGCACCCCCACCAAGTGGTCCAGATGCCCGGCACCGAGCTGCTGGCCGTCCCGGACCTGGGGCTGGACCGCGTGTTCCTCTACGCGCAGGACACCACCGGCCAGATCGACCTGGCCGGCGAGATCCCCCTGCGCCGGGGCAGCGGGCCGCGCCACCTGGTGGCCGACCACGAGTCCGAGCTGCTGCACATCTCCTGCGAGCTCAACGGAACGGTCGCCACCGCCGTGAGGCAGGAGGGCGAGAGCGACCCGAACCTGCCGCGCCCGGTGCGCGGTGCCCAGTACCGCTGGGCGGTGCGCACCACGGTGCAGGCCAGCGGGCATGAGGGCACCAATGCGCCGTCCCACCTCGAGCTCACCGCCGATGAGGGGCACCTGCTGGTCGCCAACCGCGGCCCGGACACGATCTCCCTGCTGTCCCTGGTGGCGATGCGCCCCCGGCTGGTCGCCGAGATCGAGGTGGGGGCCCACCCCCGCCACTTCACGCAGCTGGGCGACCTGGTGCTGGTAGCGGCGCAGGAGGCCGACCGCATCGACGTGCTGCGCGTGGAGGGCGAGCGCCTGAGCACGGTGGGGGAGCCGATCGAGTCCCCCTCGGTGGCATGCCTCGCCGTTCGTCCCTGACGTGCGTCCCTGATCATGGGCCCGGTGCCTTATAGACTCTCCAACCGCTGAAGAGAACATCCCGGGGACCTCGGATCCGACCGGGACGGCGTCCGTCACGGAAGGATTCTGATGACCACACCTGCCGGCCACGAGAGCACGACCGCCCCGGGTTCGGCACCCGGACCGGACGCGGATGCGCAGCCCCAGGGGCTGCTGTCGACGGCACCGGACCGCGCCCGGGCCGCACAGCGAGTGGAGGAGGCGTTCGCGCAGTCCTTCGGGTACAGCCCCGACGGCGTGTGGTCCGCCCCTGGCCGTGTCAACATCATCGGCGAGCACGTGGACTACCAGGACGGCCTGTGCCTGCCTATGGCCATCTCCCACCGGTGTTTCGCAGCGGCCGCACGCACCCCCACCGACCGCGTGCGCCTGCGGTCCCTCCAGAGCGACGTGGAACTCGACATCGACGCGGGGGAGCTCGCCCCCGGTGCGGTCGAGGGATGGCCCGCCTACGTGGCGGGAGTCCTGTGGGCGCTGCGCTCGTTCATCTCCGGCTCCGCCACGCAGGGCATGGACGTGCTGATCGACGGCCACGTCCCGCTGGGCTCGGGGCTGTCCAGCTCCGCGGCACTGGAGTGCGCCACCGCCGAGGCCATCGAGTCCCTGCTGAGCCTGGGAACCACGCCCCTCGAGCGGGTCAAGGCCGCGATCACTGCGGAGACCGAGTTCGCCGGTGCCTCCACGGGAGGCCTGGACCAGTCCGCCTCGGTGCTCTCCCGCGCCGGGCACGCCCTGTTCCTGGACTGCCGCGACTTCTCCACCCGCCCCGTGCCGTGGGACCTGGGCTCCCAGGGCCTGGCGCTGCTGATCACCGACACCCGCGCCGAGCACTCGCACGTCGACGGCGAGTACGTGGCCCGGCGCGCCGACAGCGAGCGCGCCGCCGAGCTGATCGGTGTGCCCACCCTGCGCGAGGTCCCCTTCGAGCAGCTCGAGGAGGCACTGGGCCGCATCGAGGACGACACGGTGCGCCGTCGCGCCCGGCACGTGATCACCGAGATCCGGCGCGTCAAGGAGTTCGACGGGCTGCTGTCCTCCGGCAGCGTGCGGGACCACCTGGCGGAGCTCGGCGACCTGCTGAACGCCTCCCATGACTCCCTGCGCGATGACTACGAGGTCACCGTGCCGGCGCTCGACGTCGCCGTGGACGCGGCCCGCGCCGCGGGGGCCCACGGTGCCCGCATGACCGGGGGCGGCTTCGGCGGCTCGACGATCGCGCTGGTGGAGGCGGAGCAGGCCGAGGCCGTGGCCGGTGCCATCGCCCACGCCTTCCGCCAGCAGTCGCTGGGTGAGCCGGTGTTCTTCCTGGCCCTGCCCAGTGAGGGCGCCGGTCAGGACCGCTGATACGCGGGCGCGCGCCCTCAGTCCGCCGGCGGGGCGGGGGTGCGCAGCCACTCCTCGACCCCGCCCAGCAGGCGGGCGCGCACCTGCTCGGGTGCGCTGGACAGCCGGATCGAGGACGCGGCCAGGTGGGCCAGCTCCCCGTCATCCATGCCGATGGCCCGGGCGGTCTCGTACTGGTCCAGCAGACGCGAGTTGAACAGCAGCGGGTCGTCCGCGCTCAGAGCGATCAGGGCGCCCGCATCGACCAGGGTGCGCAGCGGCACGTCTGTGGCCTCCCGGAACACCCCCAGGGAGGCGTTCGAGGCCGGGCACACCTCCAGCCCGATGCCGCGCTCCACGATCTGCTCCAGCAGGCGGGGATCCTGGGCCGCCCGCACGCCGTGGCCCAGACGGTCGGGCGCCAGGCTGTCCACCACCTCGCGCACGTGGTCCGGGCCCAGCAGCTCACCGCCGTGCGGGACCGACAGCAGGCCCGCCTCCCTCGCGATCCGGAAGGCGGGGGCGAAGTCACGGGTGTCCCCGCGGCGCTCGTCGTTGGAGAGCCCGAAGCCGACCACCCGGCCCGGCTCCCGCTCGGCGTGGCGGACAGCCAGCCGAGCCAGGGTGCGGGCATCCAGCGGGTGACGGGTGCGGGAGGCGGCGATGATGATGCCGATGCTCACGCCCGTGGCGTCCTCGGTGAGGCGGGCCTCGTCCAGCACGATCTCGATGGCCGGGGTCAGCCCGCCCACGTGCGGCGCGTAGCTGGTGGGATCCACCTGCAGCTCGAGCCGCCCGGAGCCCTCGGCGGCGTCGTCCTCGGCGGCCTCCCGGATCAGGCGCCGCATCGCCCCCTCGGAGTCCACCACCGCGCGCGCCGCGTCGTACTGCCGCTGGAAGCGGAACCAGCCGCGATGCGTGGGCTCCACCTGCAGGGCCGTGTCATCGGTCAGGGAGCGCGGCAGGCGGATCCGCCGCTCCGCCGCCAGGTCCCACAGGGTCTGCGGGCGCATCGAGCCGGTGAAGTGCAGGTGCAGGTGGGCCTTGGGGAGCGCCGCGAGGTCCCGGCCTGTCCCGGTGCTCACTGCGGAGCCGGTGCTCACGATCCGAGCAGGGCGATCACCCGGTCGATGCCCTCGGCCAGGTCCTCGTCGCTGAGGGCGTAGGAGAACCGCAGGTGGCCGGGCGCGCCGAAGGCCTCTCCCGGCACCGCGGCCACCTCCGCCTCCTGCAGGATGACCGCGGCCAGCTCGGTCGAGGTCTCCACGTGCGTGCCGCGGATCTCCTTCCCCAGGGCGCCGTGCACGTCCGGGAAGGCGTAGAACGCCCCGGTGGGGGTGGGGACCGTGAAGCCGGGCACCTGGGAGAGCTTCTGGACCATGAGCCGGCGCCGACGGTCGAAGGCCTCGCGCATCTGGTCGATGGGCTCCATCGGGCCATTCAGAGCGGCGATCGCGGCGCGCTGGGCGATGTTGTTGACGTTGGAGGTGAGGTGGGACTGCAGGTTGCTGGCCGCCGCGATCACGTCCTCGGGGCCGATCATCCATCCCACCCGCCAGCCGGTCATCGCGTAGGTCTTGGCGACCCCGCCCAGCACGAGCGTGGAGTCGACCAGCTCGGGGACGACGGACAGCACCGAGGTGAAGGGGGTGTCGTCGTAGGTGAGGTGCTGGTAGATCTCGTCGCTGATCACCCACAGCCCGTGCTCGAGCGCCCACTGCCCGATCTCCCGCAGCTGATCTGCGCTCATCACCGCGCCGGTGGGGTTCGAGGGGGAGCACAGCAGGATGGCCCGGGTGGCGTCGGTGCGGGAGGCCTCCAGCTGGGCGAGGCTGGGCAGGTACCCCTGGTCGGCGCCCGCGAGCACCGTGACCTCGCGGCCCCCGGCCAGGCGGATCGCCTCGGGGTAGGTGGTCCAGTAGGGGGCCGGCAGCAGCACTTCGTCGCCCGGATCCAGCAGGGTCGCGAAGGCCTGGTACACGGCCTGCTTGCCGCCGTTGGTGATCAGCACCTGGCCCGGCTCCACGGTGAGGCCGCCCATCCGGGTGGCGCTGTCCGCCACGGCCTGGCGCAGGGCGGGCAGGCCGGCGGTGGGGGAGTAGCGGTGGTTGGCGGGGTCGCCCACCGCATCCCGTGCCGCGTCCACGATGTGCGCGGGTGTGGGGAAGTCCGGCTCACCGGCGCCGAAGCCGATCACGGGACGACCGGCGGCCTTGAGGGCCTTCGCGGTGGCGTCCACGGCGAGGGTGGCGGACGGGGCGATGGAGCTGATGCGCCGTGAGATGCGGGCGCGGTCGGCTGCAGGGAAGGAGGCTGCGGGGCTGCGATCGTCGGCGGTGGTCACGCCCCCATCGTGGCAGAGGCGGGCCGGGTTCGTCAGGAAGTCCGGCCCATGTGATCTGCCCCGGGTCGATTCGCACCGGGTCCGTGAGGCTTGTATGCTGATCGCTGGCCCGAACCGCTACGGCGCGTCACAGCACCCCACCGTGCTGCCGCGGCGTGCCCCCGGGCCGCGCGGGGATCCTTCCCCGCGAAGGGTAGTGGCGCAATTGGTAGCGCAGCGGTCTCCAAAACCGCAGGTTGCAGGTTCGAGCCCTGTCTACCCTGCCCGTCCGTCCGGGCCTGCCCGGCCGGATGCGGATGACCTCGACGAGATCGGACAGTCCACACGTGAACTCCAGCCAGCACGCACCGTCGGCGCCCGCGCGCGGCGACGGTCGGGGAAACGGGTCCAGCAACCCGTTCCTGGCCATCGGTCTGTTCATCCGCCAGGTCATCGCTGAGCTCAAGAAGGTCGTCGTCCCGACCCGCAAGGAGCTGATCGTCTACGCGATCACGGTCCTCGCGTTCGTCATCGCGATGATCCTGTACATCTTCGGTCTCGACTTCGTCTCCAGCTGGCTGTCCCGGATCGCGTTCGTGGTCCCGGACCAAGGGCTCTGAGCTCGCGTCGAGACCCAGCCGGGTCCGCGACCAGGCCCGATCCGATCCACAGCCGCCAGGAAGGCAGGTTCACGATGGTGAGCGACCCGAACGCATCCCGTGAGGACTCCTACGACGACGTCGACGACACCCTGTCGTTCTCCTCGTCCCCCGAGACGCAGAACGCCTCTGCCGGCGAGCAGGTCGATTCTGCCGTGCAGACCGAGGCTGCCGATGACGCCCTGGGCACCTTCGACTCCGTGGACCCCGACGGCGAGGGCCTCGGGGTGAGCGCCGACGCCGAGGACGCGCTGGATGCCACGGATGCGGGCGATGCCGAGGCCGAGGCGGATGCCGTCGCCGATGCGGGCGAGGAGATCACCGAGCAGGCCGATGATGCGGCCACCGCGGAGGAGCCCGCCGCCGAGGAGCCCGAGGAGGAGGACCCGCTGGTCGCCCTCAAGCGCCAGCTGCGCTCCGCCCTGGGCGAGTGGTACGTGATCCACTCCTACTCCGGTCACGAGAACCGGGTGAAGACCCAGCTCACCACCCGTATCGAGACCCAGGACATGGAGGAGTACATCTTCCAGGTCGAGGTCCCGATGGAGGACGCCACCGAGGTCAAGGGCGGCCAGAAGAAGGTCGTGCGACGCGTGCGCGTGCCCGGCTACGTATTGGTGCGCATGGAGCTGACCGACGAGTCGTGGCGAGTGGTGCGCGACACCCCCGGCGTCACCGGTTTCGTGGGCAACGCGACCGATCCCACGCCGCTGACCTTCGACGAGATCTACTCGCTGCTGGCACCGTCCGTGGGCCTGCCCGAGAAGAAGCGCAGCGGCTCGGCCACCAAGGCCGCCGCCGCACAGAAGATGCCGGCCTTCGAGGTGGGCGAGTCGGTCACCGTGATGGACGGCCCCTTCGAGACCATGCCCGCCACCATCTCCGAGATCCACACCGAGGCGCAGAAGCTGCAGGTCCTGGTGTCGATCTTCGGTCGCGAAACCCCGGTCGAGCTGGGCTTCGACCAGGTCGCGAAGATCTGAGACTCGGTCGTCGACGAAGATCACTCCCGATCCCCCTCGACGTCCGCGCGGCGCTCCCGTAGCGTCGCACCCGGCCCTCGCCGCGCCGGAACCCCGGTTCCCGGCGCGATGGCCCAGGGCCAATTGTGGGAGGAGCGCCTGATGAGCTCCGCCCGGACCACGACACAGTAAGGAAGAGCAATGGCTCCCAAGAAGAAGATCGCGAGCGTCATCAAGCTCCAGATCCAGGCCGGCCAGGCCACCCCTGCGCCGCCCGTGGGTCCCGCGCTCGGCGCTGCCGGCGTGAACATGATGGAGTTCGTCAAGGCCTACAACGATCGCACCGCCGACATGCGCGGCAACATCGTGCCGGTCGAGATCACGGTGTACGAGGACCGCTCGTTCACCTTCATCACCAAGACCCCTCCGGCCGCCGAGCTGATCAAGAAGGCAGCGGGCCTGCAGAAGGGCTCCGCGACGCCGCACACCGACAAGGTCGGCAAGATCACCCAGGCTCAGGTCCGCGAGATCGCGGAGACCAAGATGCCTGATCTGAACGCGAACGACATCGAGGCCGCGGCGAAGATCGTCGCCGGCACCGCTCGTTCCATGGGCATCACGGTGGAGGACTGACGACATGGCATTCCGCAGCAAGGCTTACAAGGACGGCGCCGCTAAGATCGAGGACGGCCGCCTCTACTCGCCGCTGGACGCCGTGCGTCTGGCCCAGAAGACCAGCCCGTCGAAGTTCGACGCCTCGGTCGAGGTCGCGATGCGCCTGGGCGTGGACCCGCGCAAGGCGGACCAGATGGTGCGCGGCACCGTCAACCTGCCCAACGGCACCGGCAAGACGGCCCGCGTGATCGTGTTCGCCACCGGCCCCCAGGCCGACGCCGCCCGTGAGGCCGGCGCCGACGAGGTGGGCGACGACGAGCTGATCGAGAAGGTCGCCGGCGGCTGGACCGACTTCGACGCGGCCGTGGCCACTCCGAACCTGATGGGCAAGGTCGGCCGTCTGGGCCGCGTGCTGGGCCCCCGTGGCCTGATGCCGAACCCCAAGACCGGCACCGTCACCATGGACACCGCCAAGGCCGTGTCCGACATCAAGGGCGGCAAGATCGAGTTCCGCACCGACCGCGCGGCGAACCTGCACTACATCATCGGCAAGGTCTCCTTCACTGATGAGCAGCTGGTGCAGAACTACGTCGCGGCGCTCGAGGAGATCCTGCGTCTGAAGCCGGCCTCCTCCAAGGGCCGCTACATCACCAAGATCACCGTGTCCACCACCATGGGCCCGGGCATCCCGGTCGACGTGAACCGCACCCGCAACCTCCTGGAGGACACCGACGAGTCCTGAGACTCCTCGGTTCCTCTCACGGCGCCCCGTCCACCCCAGCGGTGGGCGGGGCGCCGTCGTCGATAACGGGGCCGCCGTGCGCCGGTCTGTAGTGCCCACCGCGAAGCACCCACCGCACAGTTCCCAGCGCACTGCGCGGCCCGCCGTCGGCGCGAGCAACGCTGCTAATACGATGAGTCCGGGATGCGAGACACCATGGTGATTTCGGGACCTTCGAGGTGAGCGTCGCCGATGAGAACCGGGACCCTGTATGCGCCGGAGCAGAGCAGCTCCGCACGCCTCCCGCGGATGCACTGGGACCGCCGGAGGCCCCTATGTGTCTGGAAGGATCCTCTCCCCATGACTGAGTCCCGACCTCCACGCAACACCGAGCCGCCTTCTCGCCAGGGTCCGGGCGGCACCGGAGCCACCGCCCTTGGGCCCGATGGCACCACGGCACCGCGCATGCGCTTCGCCCCCGACACCCTGCGCCACGGCCCCTCGGCCGAGGACCGCTCCTTCATCGGCCACCCCGGCGGTCTGCCGTGGATGCTGCAGGTGGAGATGTGGGAGCGCTTCAGCTGGTTCGGCATGCGCGCGATCCTGCTGTACTTCCTCGTGGACACCGTCGCCAACGGCGGCCTGGGGCTCTCCACCACCGCCGGACAGGCGGTCGTCTCCGCCTACGGCGCGGCCGTGCTGCTCATGACCATCCCTGGCGGCATTTTCGCCGACCGCATCCTGGGCCCGTGGATGTCCACCCTGGTCGGCGGCTCCATCACATCGGCTTCATCGCCGCCGCGATCGGCATGGCGCTGGCCCTCATCTCCTTCTGGTACGGCCGCAAGAAGCTCTCCACCTTCGCGTACACCGTCCCGAACCCGCTCAAGCCAGGGGAGGGGAAGAAGCTGCTGGGCCTCGCGGTGGTCATCGCCGTGGTCGCCACGGTGCTGGTGGTCCTGTTCCAGCTGCTGCTGGGGGAGCTCACCAGCGCGATCGCCTGGGCGCTGTTCCTGTTCGCCCTCGGCACCGCCGGCGTCTACTTCGTGACCATGGTGAAGAGTCCCAAGGTCACGCCCGAGGAGCGGGTGCACCTGGGCGCCTTCGCCCCGCTGTGGGTGGGCAACGTCCTGTTCGTGCTGATCTTCGAGCAGGCCGCCGGAAAGATGGCCACCGTCGCGCTGGAGCACACGGACCGTTCGGTGCTGGGCCTGTTCGAGCTCACCCCCGAGACGTACCAGTCCTTCAACCCCACCTTCGTGCTGATCCTCGCCCCGATCCTGGGCTGGCTGTTCCTGAAGCGGCAGGGGCGCTTCCCCTCCACGGCGCAGAAGTTCGCGATCTCGCTGGTGATCATCGGTATCTCGGCGCTCATGATGGGCTACGGGTTCAGCGCCTTCCCGGGCGGTGCGGCGCTGGCCCCGTTCTGGTTCCTCATCGCCGTGTTCGTCGTGCAGACCGTCGCGGAGCTGCTTATGAACCCGGTGGGCCTGTCGGTTACCACCAAGCTCGCTCCGCGCCACTTCGCCTCCCAGACGATGACGCTGTGGTACCTCGCCCCGGCCGTCGGCATGGGGCTCACCTCCGTGGTCATCCAGCTCATGTCCGGTTTCTCCGACGGCGTGTACTACGCGGTCCTCGGTGGCGTGACGCTGCTCGTCTCCCTGGGCATGTTCGCGATCGCCCCCTGGGTGCAGTCCAAGATGGACGACGTGGAGACTCGGCACGATGAGACGGCCGATGAGGAGGCCGTGTCGGCCGAGGGCTGATTCCCCAGGGTCCTGAGCCCTCAACGCTCGTCAGGTGTCCCGTCCACCCCGCGGTGTGCGGGACGCTGCAGAGTCGCCCCGTTCTTCCGCTGTGCGGCATGATCAGGTCATGACGTTCATCGGAACGCTCGAGCTTCCCGGCGAGTTGGAGGACTCCCGGGCGATGCGCTGGCGACGCCGTGTGTTCGGGCCACGTCTGATCGACGGCCCTGTGCGTGGCATCGCGCTGTTCCTCATGGTGCTAAGCCTGTTGCCCACAAACTTCAATCAGCCCGGCCCGCTGTACGCGGCGACGGTGGTTGCCAGCGCGGTACTCACTCTGCTCGGGGCATGGTTCCCTGGCGCAGTTGCGCTGGCCTCCACGGTGGGATTCCTGGGAGAGATCCTTCTGTTCCCGGCATCACTGGGAAACTTCTTCCTGCCGCTGATCGTTTCAGGGGCGGTAGCGATGGTGCATCAGCGGTGGAGCGTCCTGACCGGTGCTACAGCAGGGCTTGGCCTCGCCACGATGATCCAGACCTTCTCGTGGCCGGACCCCACCACGGATCCGCCCGTCTTGGTTGACTGGGCAATCTGGCTATTCGCTATAGCCCTCGCGGGAGGAGCTTTGCTTCTCCAGACCCATCTCAATCGCGCTGTCGCCCACGCAACAGACTCTGCCGTCGAGGCAGAGCGTCAGCTGGAGCGGATTCGGCTCCAACACGCTGCTGACACGCACGACACCGTCTCAAACGCCCTGATGACCCAGAAGGCGATCATCACCGTTCTTGCCGGCTCCCCTCAGTCCACCGTGGATCGCCAGATCCTGGGTGAGCTGGCTCTGGTGAACTCGCGGGCGCAACTGGGTCTCCGGCAGCTCCTTGCGCGGATCCACGGCGCCCGGTCGTCAGCGAGCCCTGTCGATCTGCTGCGGGAGATCGAGCGCACGGTGCTCACGATCCGCTCCAGCACGGAGGCTGCTGGGTACACCATCCACAGTACCGTGAGCATCGCAGACATGCCTGTATCGGCCAGCTTCGCCGAGGAGGTTCAGCTGATCCTCTTCGAGCTGATGACGAACATTCTCAAACACTCCGGGTCGCCCGATCGGGCCACCCTGGAAGTCTCGACCACGTCCGGGGCACATGGCCGGGAGCTGATCCTCGCCACCTCGAATCCAGCATCGCCCCGCGACGATCTTCCTGCGGCACCGTGGTCGATCGAGCATCGCGCACGACGTCTCGATGGCGCCTGCACCATGGCTCAGCGGGGTCATTGGGTCCACGTGCGCGTCACGCTCCCCCTCAAGTGCCAGCCCGATCATCCTGAAGCTCATCCGTGCAGATGATGCGCTCCGACTACGTAACCGATCCAATGCTTCTATGGGAAGGACGCTGCTCATCATTCTATGCTCCGTGCTCATCATGTTCGGGGTGCCCTCTGGTCGTACCGAGGTTCCCTCCCGCGGACCAGATATCAATTCCGAGGCCATCGCTCAGCATCCCGATGGGCACGAGATTCGGTGTCAGTTCTGGCGCTTGTTCGACCCCGCGCGGTACGCCAAGGAGTGCCTATGACGGCGAATCCGCGCCCGGGAGAGAAGGACGTCGTGCGGGTCCTGATCGTGGACGACGACACATGGACCGCACGCGCACTGGCCCAGACCATCACGGCCTCCGGTCAGATCGAGGTCGTCGCGCATGCGCACGAAGGGTCTGCTGCGGTGGAGCTGTTCCGGGCCCATCGGCCTGACGTCGTCCTCATGGATGTCTCCATGCCTCGCGGCATGAACGGCATCGATGCCACCGAGCGCATAATGCGCAACGATGCCGAGGCCAAGATCATCCTCATCACGACCTCATGCCCGAGCCTGGCGCTGCGCCGTGCCCTGGCCTCTGGAGCACTCGGAGCTGTGGCCAAGGACGCCCCCGCTGATGTGCTCGTCGACGTCGTGCTCTCCGTCATGGCAGGACCGTCGTCTGCAACGCTGCGAGAGCAGACGGCCGAGCTCCTGCACGCGGTCGATGCCTCCACTGGTACAGATCACCCGGTGCCGCGCCTCACCGCCGCGGAATTACAGACCCTGCAGCTGCTGGCCCGCGGCTGGAACTACGAGGAGATCGCCGCCCACCTCGTCATCAGCGTCAACACCGTGAAAACGCACACCAGCCATCTCCGCCAGAAGCTCGACGCACGCAACCTTCAACAGCTGCTTGTCACGGCTCGTGCGTACCGATTCATCGACCCGCCCTGACCCCGCCTGGCGGTAGTTCATTCGCCCAGATGATGCCGCGGCTCTGAGCCTCAGTGACGATGTGGATGCGAGCCGACGATGGCTCGCATCATCACCGAAGGAGATCCTCGATGAAGAACCTCACGACCAAGGCAATCCTTACTGCGACCGGAGCTCTCATCGTGCTGGGCGGAGGGCTCAGCTCCGCGAGTGCTTACACGTCCTACCTTGCTGATAGTGCGGGCCGAGCCGATGTAACCAGCACGCGCACGTCCTACTCCGTGAAGGACACCAAGGGAGATGGATATCGGGTCTACGGCGACTTCTGGCTCAATACTGGCGCCAAGCGCCAGCTGGTGACGAAGGCGTACAACCAGACCGTCTCCCAAAAGCTCTCTGGTTCGGAGAAGGTAGCGTCCTTCCGGGCGTGCCTGGATCGTCCCGTCGAGCTTGATACTTGCGCCAAGCGACAGTACATCTGATCCCCACTCTCGCCACGCCCGCCTCGGCAGCGCCACATGGCCGAGGCGGGCGCTTCCCCACTACGTACTTCCTTCACGAAAGTCTCTTCGCCCATGCTCGAGGTTCATCAGCTCGTCATCGCCTACGGCCGACGCACAGTCCTCTCCGGTGTTGATTTCACGCTTCCAGCAGGTGCGTCGGCAGCCGTGCAGGGCCGTTCTGGAAGCGGAAAATCCTCTCTGCTCGCTGCGATCCTCGGCATGGTGACACCGTCCTCGGGGGACATTACTGTCAACGGCGAGTCGGTGATCAGAATGCGCTCGGCGGCGCGGCGAGATTTTCTCCGGCACACCGTGTCCATGGTCTTCCAGCACGGTGAGCTCATCGATGAGCTCGAGCCGTCGGAGAACGTCGAGGTTGCGGCGCTGCTCGCGGGGCAGAGCCGCCACGATGCCCGTCAAAGTGCAGCGCAGCTCCTGAGTGATCTCGACGTGCAGGCCACCGGGATCCTCACACGAGATCTTTCCGGTGGTGAGCGGCAGCGCGTCGCCGTGGCCAGGGCACTCATCACGAAGCCTCAGCTCGTCCTCGCCGATGAGCCGACCGGTTCTCTCGATGCCGAGTTCCGGGACATGGTCGGTGACCTCGTGCTGTCGATACCCGAGCGGTGGGGCAGCTCTGTTCTCATGGTGACGCACGATCCGGACCTCGCGGCTCGTGCCGATTCCTCGTATCGCGTTGTGGCGGTTCCAGGAGAGTCCTCGCGGTGGGAGGCGGTTGCATGAGCATCGGCCGAAGCACCCCTCAGGCGGCCACGATGTTTCGCCTTGGGTGGCGGGGGGACGCCACACACTTCGAGCGGCGTATCGCCTCGGCGATGATCGCGCTGGCCACGGCTGCGATGGTGCTGTCCACAGGGTTCCTCGGGATCATCTGCGCGACGTTTCAGGAGCGGCTCGAGACCGACCACAGCCGTATCGCAGATGGCTGGTTCTCCGGTGAGGACGCCACGGCAGAGGGAGCACGGTGGCGCATCGTCGCTGACGCGGTCGAGGACCGATGGGTCGACGTCATCATCGTCGTCCCCGAGGAATCCACTCCCCTCCCTCCCGGGCTGGAGGCCTGGCCGGAGCCCGGGACCGTCGTGCTGTCACCAGCACTTGCCGCTCATCCTGATGGTGCAATCATCGCCGAGCGCTATGGAGTCTTGTCCCAGCAGCAGGTACAGGGAGACGGTCTCGTCTCACCCCAAGAGCGCATCGCATATGTCCGACCCAGCGCTGCAACCGAGCAGCAGACCTTCGGTTACTCCGTTTCATCGTTCGGAATGCCTTCCCCCGTTGAGCTGACCAGCGAAGGGCTGACCGGCGGCCCCGCGCGCCAACGGGGCATCTGGAACATCACCATCGGTTTTACGCTCGGCGTCATCGCCCCCGCCCTGTTGTTCATGGCCATCGCATCACGCACCGCATCCGCGCGACGCGACCAGCGGCGGCAGATGCTGCACATCCTCGGCGCGGGGCGCAGGGAGGATCTCGCCTTCCTCCTCGGTGTCTTCGCGGTTCCCTTCACGGCAGGCATCACGAGCGCGGGGGCAGTCATCACTGCTCTGATGGTCTTTGATCTCTACATCCCGATCGGCCGCTACACGATCCAATCGGCGGATCTGCGGGCCCATCTGCTGTGGGTGATCGGCGCTGTCCTCCTCGGCGCGAGCATTGCCGCTGCAATGCTGCTCGGGCTGAACCAGCTCCGACGGCACCGTGGCACCCGCCCTCGGTCCTCCCAGCGTCCGGACAAGCTCAGGCAGATGCTTCCGCTTCCGCTTGCTGCCGTGGCGATGATCATCGCGTGGCTGAACACTGGTCGATGGGAGCTCAGCGCCCTGCGGCTGTTCGTCACCTACGGCGGCATAGCAGCGGTTGCCATCTGCCTTCCCGGGTTCATCGGCATCATCACCTCGCTCGCAGCACGTGCCCTCGCCGCGTGGGGACAGCGATACGGCAGCGTGAGCGCCCTGGTCGCAGGACGCCTCATGATGGCCGATCCGGGAGCGGTGCGACGCCTCAGTGCCGGCATGGCCCTGGTCATCATCCTCGTGGCCCACCTCATGACGCTCGGCACCATGACCACCTCGGCATTCAGGGAGGCCGCCGCCCTGCGAGACCGCTTCGGGGACTCCCTGCTGGTACTGGACACCTCCCGCAGCGGTGATGAGGCGCCGCAGCTCGTGGATGATGCGCTCTCGGGCAACGGTGATGTCATCGCCGTGATGACCCAATACGGGAACTCCCCGAGCGACCCGGTCCGCGCAACGGTCACCGGATCCTGCGATGCGCTGAGAGCGCTCGGCCTGCCGTGCACCGATGGTCCGCTGGAGACGTCGGATCGGGTGGATGACGACAGAGGACGCTGGATGCTCGGTGGCATCGACGAGGTGCAGATCGCTGTGGGCAGCGCCTGGGATATCTCCCCCGATGGGGAAGCGCCCGCAATCTATGCCGTCTCACTGGACGGCGAGGATCTTCCCCGCGAGGAGATCGCGATTGAACTGTCCCAGCAGGTGCTGCCCCGCCCCGAGCTGTCGAACATCGGCGAAGAGTGGCTGCTGGGCTACTGGACCGGCTACGACAGCTTCTACCGCTGGCACCCGTTGATCGCAGTAGTGGCAACAGTGCTACTGGCGCTGGCGATCTCCGGCGTCGTGCTCGGGGACTCCGATGGAGCATCGGATCGGCTCGGGGTGCTGAGCATGTGGGCACCCGGGCCGGGGCTCTCCCTCGGGGTCGCAGTCGGTCGAGTCCTGATCCCGTTGCTGGCCGCCATCGTCACCGGCGGTGTCACCGCCTTCGCCACGACGTTCCCCTACACACTTCCACCGTTCAACGGATTCCTCCCGCCGGGATACTTCCTGGCCACCTCGGTGCTGCCGGTGCTGGCGGCACTGGTCATGGCCGCAATCGCGGCCCTCGCGCAGCACCGAGCCCTGCGTCGATGGCGGCCCGGTGCGTCGTCTGCGTGAGCCATCCCGGTGGCACTCCGCCCAGGAGACGGCAATGTCCCGACCCGCATCATCTAGATCATGGACGAGAGGTCAAGCCGCTGTGCGCGGCTGACCGCACTCAGCGAAGGGCCCCGCACCGATCACCGGTGCAGGGCCCTCCTCTCAGCTGCTCAGCCGCTCAGCGACTCACGCCTTGCCCTGCTCGCGCTCGCGCTCGGGATCCACGGAGTCGACGAACTCCGCGGTGTCGTCCGCGTCGTTGTCGGTCGCATCGGCCGCCGGGGCCTTCTCGCCGATCGCCACGGCCGAGGCGGTGGTGGAGGGCTCCTTCACCTCGCCGCCGGTGCGCTTGGTGTACCCGACCTCGCCCTCGAAGGCGTCCTGGATCAGCTCCTTGAGCTCGATCACCAGGGGCTCCTTGGGGTTGGCCGGGGTGCACTGGTCCTCGAAGGCCCGGTAGGCGAGCTCGTCGATCACCCGGTCCAGGTGCTCCTGGGTGGCGCCGTTGGCCTTGAGGCTCAGCTCGACGCCGAGATCCTCGGCCAGGCGGGTCACCTCGTCGATCAGCGACTGCACGCCCTCCTCCGTGGTGGCGGCCGGGAAGCCCATGAAGCGTGCGAAGTCCGCGAGGTCCTTGTCGGCCCGGTAGTTCTCGTACTTCGGGAAGATCGCGTGCTTGAACGGCTTGGTGGCGTTGTACCGGATCACGTGAGGCAGGAAGATCGCGTTGGTGCGGCCGTGGGCGATCTCGAACTCCGCCCCGCACTTGTGCGACAGGGAGTGCACGATGCCCAGGAACGCGTTGGCGAAGGCCATGCCGGCCATCGCCGAGGCGTTGTGCATCTTCTCCTTGGCCTCCATGTCGTTCTCCAGCACGGCGGCCCGCATGTTCTCGAAGATGAGCTGTGCCGCCCGGATCGAGAGGCCGCGAGTGTAGTCGCTGGCCATGGTCGACACGTACGACTCGATCGCGTGGGTGAGCGCGTCCAGGCCGGAGTCGGCTGCGGTGCGCCTCGGCACGGTGTCCACGAACTGGGCGTCCACGATCGCCACGGTCGGAGTGAGCGCGTAGTCCGCCAGCGGGTACTTCACGTGCGTCTCCGCATCGGTGATCACCGCGAACGGGGTGCACTCCGAGCCGGTGCCGGAGGTGGTGGGGATGGCCACGAACTCCGCCTTCTGGCCCAGCTTCGGGAAGCGGTAGGTGCGCTTGCGGATGTCCATGAACTTCTGCTTCATGCCGAAGTAGCTGGCCTCGGGGTGCTCGTAGAACAGCCACATGCCCTTGGCCGCGTCCATCGCGGAGCCACCGCCGAGGGCGATGATGCAGTCCGGCTCGAAGTCCCGCATCCACTGGGCGCCCTTGAACACGGTGGTGGAGGTGGGGTTGGGCTCCACGTCCGAGAAGATCGTCCAGGCGACCTCCTCGCGGCGCTGCTTGAGGTGGTCGATCAGCACGTCCACATAGCCGAACTGGACCATGCCCGGGTCGGTGACGATGAAGACCCGCTTGATCTCCGGCATTTTCTGGAGGTACTGCACGGAGTACCGCTCGAAGTAGGTCTTCGGGGGCACCTTGAACCACTGCATGTTGTTCCGCCGTTCCGCGATCCGCTTGACGTTGATGAGGTCCACCGCGCTGACATTGCGGGAGACAGAGTTGTGGCCGTAGGAGCCGCAGCCCAAGGTCAGCGAGGGCAGCAGACCGTTGTAGACGTCCCCGATGCCGCCCAGGGCACTGGGGGCGTTGACGATGATGCGGCAGGCCTTCATCCGCAGTCCGTACTCGCGCTCGATGGCGGCGTCGGAGGTGTGGATGACCGCGGTGTGCCCCAGCCCACCGAACTCCAGCATCTGCTGGGCCAGGTCGAAGCCCTCCTTCTTGCCGGGCACCGTGAGCATGGCCAGCACCGGGCAGAGCTTCTCGCGGGAGAGGGGGTGCTCCTCGCCGACGCCCTCGATGGGCGCGATCAGCAGCTTGGTGCCGGCGGGCACCTCGATGCCCGCGCCTCGGGCGATGTCCTCGGCGCTCTGACCGACCACGGAGGCGGCGATCCCGCCCTTCTCGGTCACCATGAAGTCCTCGAGCTTGGCGCGCTCGGCCTCGGTGACCACGTGGGCGCCGAAGGCCTGGAACTCCTCCAGCACCTGCTCCGCGATCTCCTCGTCGACGATGATGGCCTGCTCGGAGGCGCAGATCATGCCGTTGTCGAAGGTCTTGGAGATCAGCAGGTCGTTGACGGCGCGGGACACCTTCGCGGTCCGCTCGATGTACACCGGGACGTTGCCCGGGCCCACGCCGAGCGCCGGCTTACCGGTGGAGTAGGCGGCCTTGACCATGCCGGAACCGCCGGTGGCCAGGGTGAGTGCCACCGTCGGGTGGTTCAGCAGGGCATCGGTGGCCTCCAGCGAGGGCTGCTCGATCCACTGGATGCAGTGGGCGGGTGCGCCGGCCTCGACGGCCGCGTCCAGCATCACCTGGGCGGCTGCGGCCGAGCACTTCTGCGCGCTGGGGTGGAAGGCGAACACGATCGGGTTCCGGGTCATGATCGAGATCAGGCACTTGAACATGACGGTGGAGGTGGGGTTGGTGACGGGAGTGACGCCCGCGACCACGCCGACCGGCTCGGCGATCTCGATGATCCCCTTCTGCTTGTCCTCGGCGATGATCCCCACCGTGCGGTCGTACTTGATCGAGTTCCAGATGTACTCGGTGGCGAAGATGTTCTTGACGCACTTGTCCTCGAAGAGGCCGCGGCCGGTCTCCTCGACGGCCAGCTTGGCCAGCGGCATGTGCTGATCCACGCCCGCCAGGGCCATCGCATGGACGATCGCGGTGATCTCCTTCTGCTTGAAGGAGTCGAAGGCGGCCAGGGCCTCGGAGGCGCGCTCGGCGAGGGTGTCGATGGCGGCCGCGGTGGAGCTGCGGGTAGAGGTGGTCGCGCTGTCGGCTTTGCCGGTCATGATCTCGGTTCTGTCCTTGCCTCTGGTCTCGGCTGCTCGGCCCCGCGAGCGGGGGAGCCGACGGCCCGTGTGGTCCGTCACCGATCACGCTAGAGGGATGCCCGGTCGATTGCCACCCTCACTTCGTCAACAGCGCCACACTGGGTGAAAGCGCAGGTCAGAATGCTTTTTGAAGGGGCGCGGGGAGCTCCTGCTGCCGTGGGGCCGTGGCGGGGAAGGGGGCGCCCGGCTCGTCGTGGCGGAAGGGTGCGCTGAGGCGAGCAGAGTCCTTGGTCCCGCCCTCGCCTGCAGGTTCGATGGTCTGATGAATGCTGGCGGAAGAACGACCAGATGAGGTGGGCGAGGTCCCGGGGCGAGGATGCCCCCGACACTCGCCCCTCCGGCAATGCCCACCGGGACGTGGGTCCCTTAGCGTCGAACTGACAACATCGGGTGTGGGTCAGATCACCGGCTTCAGCCGGTCGTGTGACCCACTCCGCCCGTCGCCCCGTGGCGGGACAGCCTCGGGAGCGGGTACAGTTACCGGTACCGAAGACCGCCGGTCGTCGCCCTCACCTGAGGGGGACCGAAGAAATCCCGCACGGGATGGCCTGCGCAGGTGAATCAGGACGACCGTCGCTCGGTCGTGCCCGGTGCTCCCATGGGGGCACCGAGCACGTGCTGTGCGGCCCGGGGCCTCGACACCTGCGTGTCGAGGCCTTTCTCGTGCGCGGAGACCTTCACCCGGCGGCGCGAGACCTCTGGAAGGAGGGCCATGGCGAACCCCGAGAAGGTCGACGCCGTCGCGGAGATCACGGAGCTGTTCCGCAGCTCCGACGCCGCCGTCGTCACCGAGTACCGCGGGCTCAGCGTGGACCAGCTCAAGCAGCTGCGTCGTGCTCTGGGCTCCGAGACGACGTACGCCGTGGTGAAGAACACGCTGACCGAGATCGCCGCCCGCGAGGCCGGCATCGACGTCTTCGAGGGTCAGCTCAGCGGCCCCACCGCCATCGCCTTCATCAAGGGTGAGCCGGTGGAGCCCGCCAAGGCTCTGCGTGACTTCGCCAAGGAGCACGAACAGCTCGTCATCAAGTCCGGCTACTTCGAGGGCAACCTGCTCTCGGTGGCCGATGTGCAGCAGCTCGCGGACCTCGAGTCCCGCGAGGTCCTGCTGGCCAAGGCCGCCGGTGCCATGAAGGCGTCGATGTCCAAGGCCGCCGCCGTGTTCAATGCGCCGCTGTCCAAGGCAGTGCGCACCGTGGACGCGCTGCGGGTCAAGCAGGAGGCCTGAGCCCAGGCTCAGCTCCCGCACCCGCCCAGCGCGATCGCGCTGGACCGTCGGCCGCCCGATGGGGCGAACCGGCCGCATGACCTGGCGCACCAGCGCCGCTGAAGTACCACGCACCCGCCCCACGCGGATGCACCGGAACCCAGGGACCAGGTCCCACCGACAGGAAGGAACGCCATCATGGCGAAGCTCAGCACCGACGAGCTCATCGAAGCTTTCAAGGAGATGTCCCTCATCGAGCTCTCTGAGTTCGTGAAGCAGTTCGAGGAGGTCTTCGACGTCACCGCCGCCGCCCCCGTGGCCGTCGCCGCCGCTGGTGGCGCCGCCGCCGGTGGCGAGGCCGCCGCCGAGGAGGAGAAGGACGAGTTCGACGTCATTCTCGAGTCCGCCGGCTCGGCCAAGATCGCCGTCATCAAGGAGGTGCGCGCCCTGACCTCCCTCGGCCTGAAGGAGGCCAAGGACCTCGTCGACGGTGCCCCCAAGCCCGTCCTCGAGGGCGTCAAGAAGGAGGACGCCGAGGCCGCCAAGGAGAAGCTCGAGGGCGCCGGCGCCACCATCACCCTCAAGTGATCCGGTGCTCGCCCCGGCGAGCACGCGCATCACAGACGCAAGGGCCGTCCCGCAGCTGCGGGGCGGCCCTTCCGCCGTTCCCGCCCAGTGGTAGCGTCCGTGATCGTTTCGTGACGCAGAGAAATGCGAAGAACGCCTCCGGAGTCGAGGCCTGGGGCATGGCCGCTGCCGCGCTGACCCTGCTGGGCGGCGGTGCCCTGATGGTGGGGCTGCGCAGGCGCTGATCCGCACAGCACGGGGCGATGCCGAGGGCTCCTCTGGATCCGTCCGGAGGGGCCCTCGGTGCGGGTCGGGCGCGGGGGTTGGCCGCCATGTGCTCTGGCCTTCACCACCGACACGCGGCCCGCTGCTTGACTCGCGGGCGAATAGTCAGCATCCTGTGTGACGTACGAAGCTGTTCCTGCCGCCCACGGCACCGGAGCCCCTCCCGTCACCGCACGGGAACGCGTGCGCACCGGCAGCCACGTCGAGAAAGACGGGCAGGAGGCCTCGCCTTTCCGCGCCAGGCATATGGCGGCCGACGCGGATGGACCCGTCGCGAAGCGACCCTTGTGTCCATCCGCGACTCTGTGTATGCTCGGATTTTGCGCTGTGCCTCGCCCCGTTCTGTCATCACGGCTCTGTCATCTCGGCATCACGCCGGCCATCGGCAAGTCTCTTCACCTCACGGGGTGTTCGCCGCGCCTGGGATTCCGTCATCGGCCTGGAAGGACCCCCCTTGGCTGCCTCGAGCACCGATATCACCACCGACATCTCCCGTCGCACCGCCTCGCCGCGCGTCACCTTCGCCAAGCTCGGCGATCCGATCGACGTTCCGGATCTCCTGAGCCTGCAGACCACGTCCTTCGACTGGCTGCTGGGCAATGAGCGCTGGCAGGAGCGTGCCGCTGAGGCCGCCGCCGCTGGGCGCGAGGACGTCCCGCAGACCTCCGGTCTGGCCGACATCCTCGAGGAGATCTCCCCGATCGAGGACTTCGCCGGCAACATGTCGCTGTCCTTCCGGGACCACACCTTCGACGACCCGAAGTACAGCGTCGAGGAGTGCAAGGAGAAGGACCTCACCTACGCCGCTCCGCTGTACGTGATCGCCGAGTTCATGAACAACGAGACCGGCGAGATCAAGACCCAGACGGTCTTCATGGGCGAGTTCCCGCTCATGACCGACAAGGGCACCTTCATCATCAACGGCACCGAGCGCGTGGTCGTCTCGCAGCTGGTGCGCTCCCCGGGGGTGTACTTCGAGGAGACGATCGACAAGACCAGCGACAAGCGCATCTTCTCCGCGAAGATCATCCCCTCGCGCGGCGCCTGGCTGGAGTTCGAGGTCGACAAGCGCGACCAGGTCGGCGTGCGCATCGACCGCAAGCGCAAGCAGTCGGTGACCACCCTGCTGCAGGCCCTCGGCATGTCCCACAGCGACATCCTCGAGGAGTTCGGCGAGTTCGAGTCCATGCGCTCCACCCTGGAGAAGGACCGCATCTCCTCGACCGACGAGGCCCTCATGGACATCTACCGCAAGCAGCGTCCGGGCGAGCCGCCCACGCGCGATGCGGGCGAGGCCATGCTGAACAACCTCTACTTCAACCCCAAGCGCTACGACCTGGCCAAGGTGGGCCGGTACAAGATCGGCAAGAAGCTCGGCGTGGACGGCTCGCTGTCCGAGTCCAGCCTGCGCCTGCAGGACGTCGTGGCCACGATCAAGTACATCGTCGCCCTGCACGAGGGCCTCACCGAGTACACCAGCGCCGACGGCCACACCGTGCGCGTGGAGACCGACGACATCGACCACTTCGGCAACCGTCGCATCCGCGCGGTCGGCGAACTGATCCAGAACCAGGTGCGCACGGGCCTGTCCCGCATGGAGCGCGTGGTCCGCGAGCGCATGACCACGCAGGACGTCGAGGCGATCACCCCGCTGACCCTGATCAACATCCGCCCGGTGACGGCGGCGATCAAGGAGTTCTTCGGGACTTCGCAGCTCTCGCAGTTCATGGACCAGAACAACCCGCTGTCGGGCCTGACCCACAAGCGTCGTCTCTCGGCGCTGGGCCCGGGCGGTCTGTCCCGCGACCGTGCGGGCATGGAGGTGCGCGACGTGCACCCCTCGCACTACGGCCGCATGTGCCCGATCGAGACCCCTGAGGGGCCGAACATCGGCCTGATCGGCTCGCTGGCGACCTTCGCCCGCATCAACCCCTTCGGCTTCGTCGAGACTCCGTACCGGAAGGTCACCGATGGCCAGGTCACCGACGAGATCGTGTACCTGACCGCCGACGACGAGGATCGCCACGTCATCGCCCAGGCCAACGCCAAGCTCACCGACGACGGCCGCTTCGCCGAGGAGCAGGTGCTGGTGCGCCTGGCCGGCGGCGAGCCGGACCTGGTGGACGCCACGGACGTCGACTACATGGACGTCTCGGCCCGCCAGATGGTGTCGGTCGCGACCGCGATGATCCCCTTCCTCGAGCACGACGACGCCAACCGTGCGCTGATGGGGTCGAACATGCAGCGCCAGGCCGTGCCGCTGTTGCGCCCGGAGATGCCGCTGGTCGGCACCGGCATGGAGCGTCGTGCCGCGGTGGACGCGGGCGACGTGGTGGTGGCCGAGAAGGGCGGCGTCATCGAGGAGCTCAGCGCGGACCTGGTCTCCGTGATGGCCGATGACGGCACCCGTCAGACCTACCCCATCGGCAAGTTCCAGCGCTCCAACGCCGGCAACTGCTACAACCAGCGCGTGCTGTTCGACGAGGGCGACCGCGTCGAGGCCGGTTCGATCCTGGCCGACGGCCCCTCCACCGATCAGGGCGAGCTGTCGCTGGGCAAGAACCTGCTGGTGGCGTTCATGTCGTGGGAGGGCCACAACTACGAGGACGGCATCATCCTGTCCTCCCGGATGGTCCAGGACGACGTCCTCACCTCGATCCACATCGAGGAGCACGAGGTCGACGCCCGCGACACCAAGCTGGGCAAGGAGGAGATCACCCGGGACATCCCCAACGTGGGTGACGACGTCCTGGCCGATCTCGACGAGCGTGGCATCATCCGCATCGGCGCCGAGGTGGAGCCGGGCGACATCCTGGTCGGCAAGGTGACCCCGAAGGGTGAGACCGAGCTGACCCCGGAGGAGCGCCTGCTGCGCGCCATCTTCGGCGAGAAGGCTCGCGAGGTGCGCGACACCTCTCTGCGCGTGCCCCACGGCGAGTCCGGCACCGTCATCGGTGTGCGCGTGTTCACCGACGAGGAGGACGGCGACATCCTCCCCACCGGTGTCAACGAGATGGTCCGCGTGTACGTGGCTCAGAAGCGCAAGATCACCGACGGCGACAAGCTCGCCGGCCGCCACGGCAACAAGGGCGTCATCGCCAAGATCCTGCCGGTCGAGGACATGCCGTTCCTCGAGGACGGCACCCCGGTGGACATCATCCTCAACCCGATGGGCGTGCCCGGGCGCATGAACATCGGCCAGGTGATGGAGACCCACCTGGGCTGGGTGGCGAAGAACGGCTGGGACCTCGAGAAGGGCTCCGCCGCGGTGGACGACCTGCCCGAGACGGCCCTGCACGGCGAGCCCGGCACCCCGGTGGCGGTGCCCGTGTTCGACGGCCTCTCCGCCGATGAGCTCGAGGGCCTGATCGCCAACCACCGCCCCAACCGGGACGGCGAGCGGATGGTCAAGGAGAACGGCAAGGCGCGCCTGTTCGACGGTCGCTCCGGTGAGCCGTTCCCCGACCCGATCTCCGTGGGCTACATGTACATCCTGAAGCTCCACCACCTGGTGGACGACAAGCTGCACGCCCGCTCCACCGGCCCGTACTCGATGATCACGCAGCAGCCCCTGGGCGGAAAGGCCCAGTTCGGCGGCCAGCGCTTCGGCGAGATGGAGGTGTGGGCCCTGGAGGCCTACGGCGCCGCCTACGCCCTGCAGGAGCTGCTGACCATCAAGTCCGACGACATCTCCGGCCGCGTGAAGGTCTACGAGGCGATCGTCAAGGGCGAGAACATCCCCGAGCCCGGCATCCCGGAGTCCTTCCGGGTGCTGCTCAAGGAGATGCAGTCGCTGTGCCTGAACGTCGAGGTCCTCTCCTCCGACGGCACCGCCCAGGAGGTGCGGGAGAGCGACGAGGAGGTCTTCCGCGCCGCCGAGGAGCTCGGCATCGACCTGTCCCGCCGGCCCCACGAGGGCGTCGGCTCCATCGAAGAGGTCTGAGAGACAGGGCCCGACGGTCCACGCCCCGCGTGGCCGCCGGCCCGCCCCTCGACCCTGATCACTCAGACCGCCTGACTTACGATTCGAGAGAAGGACACCTGTGCTCGACGTCAACACCTTCGACGAGCTGCGCATCGGCCTCGCGACCGCCGATGACATCCGCGCCTGGTCGCACGGCGAGGTCAAGAAGCCCGAGACCATCAACTACCGCACCCTGAAGCCCGAGATGGAGGGCCTGTTCTGCGAGCGCATCTTCGGTCCCACCCGGGACTGGGAGTGCTACTGCGGCAAGTACAAGCGCGTGCGCTTCAAGGGCATCGTCTGCGAGCGATGCGGCGTGGAGGTCACCAAGTCCTCCGTGCGCCGTGAGCGCATGGGCCACGTGGAGCTCGCCGCCCCCGTCACCCACATCTGGTACTTCAAGGGCGTGCCCAGCCGTCTGGGCTACCTGCTGGACCTCGCGCCGAAGGACCTCGAGAAGGTCATCTACTTCGCCGCGTACATGATCACCGCCGTGGACGAGGACGCCCGCCACGAGGACCTGCCCGACCTCCAGGCCCGCCACGACCTGGAGATCAAGGAGCTGGAGAACGAGCGCGACAGCGCGGTCAACGACCGCGCCGTCACCGCCGAGAAGGACCTCGCCCAGCTCGAGGAGGAGGGCGCCAAGGCCGACGCGAAGCGCAAGGTTCGCGACTCCGCCGAGCGCGAGCAGGCCCAGATCCGCAAGAAGTACGACGCCGAGATCGCTCGCGTCACCAACGTGTGGGAGCGCTTCAAGTCCCTCAAGGTGGCCGATCTCGAGGGCGACGAGCAGCTGTACCGCGCCATGAAGCTGCGCTACGGCACCTACTTCGAGGGCGGCATGGGCGCCGAGGCGATCCAGAAGCGCCTGCAGGACTTCGACCTCGACTCCGAGGCCGCGTCCCTGCGCGAGATCATCGCCAACGGCAAGGGCCAGAAGAAGGCCCGCGCCCTCAAGCGCCTCAAGGTGGTCTCCGCCTTCCGCACCACCACCAACTCGCCCGACGGCATGGTGCTGGACTGCGTGCCGGTGATCCCGCCGGACCTGCGCCCCATGGTGCAGCTGGACGGCGGCCGCTTCGCGACCTCGGACCTCAACGATCTGTACCGTCGCGTGATCAACCGCAACAACCGCCTCAAGCGGCTGCTGGATCTCGGTGCCCCCGAGATCATCGTGAACAACGAGAAGCGCATGCTGCAGGAGTCGGTGGATTCGCTGTTCGACAACGGCCGCCGCGGTCGACCGGTCACCGGTCCGGGCAACCGCCCCCTGAAGTCCCTCTCGGACATGCTCAAGGGCAAGCAGGGCCGCTTCCGCCAGAACCTGCTGGGCAAGCGCGTTGACTACTCCGGTCGTTCCGTGATCGTGAACGGCCCGCAGCTGGAGCTGCACCAGTGCGGCCTGCCCAAGGGCATGGCGCTGGAGCTGTTCAAGCCGTTCGTGATGAAGCGCCTGGTGGAGCTGTCCCACGCCCAGAACGTGAAGGCCGCCAAGCGCATGGTCGAGCGTGCCCGCCCCGAGGTGTGGGACGTGCTCGAGGAGGTCATCACCGAGCACCCGGTGCTGCTGAACCGTGCACCCACCCTGCACCGCCTGGGCATCCAGGCCTTCGAGCCGCAGCTGGTGGAGGGCAAGGCCATCCACCTGCACCCGCTGGTGTGCGCCGCCTTCAACGCCGATTTCGACGGCGACCAGATGGCCGTGCACCTGCCGCTGAGCGCCGAGGCGCAGGCCGAGGCCCGCATCCTGATGCTCTCGAGCAACAACATCCTCAAGCCCTCCGACGGTCGCCCCGTCACCATGCCCGCACAGGACATGGTGATCGGCCTGTATCACCTGACCACGGTGCGCGAGGACGTCCCCGGCGCAGGCCGCTCCTTCTCCTCCGAGGCGGAGGCCATCATGGCCTTCGATGCGGGCGAGCTGGACCTGAACGCGCCGGTGACCATCCGCTTCACCGACATCGTGCCGCCCACCGGATGGGAGGCCCCCGAGGGCTGGAGCGAGGGCGACCCGATCACCCTCACCACCACCCTGGGCACCGTGTTCTTCAACGAGACGCTGCCGGAGGGCTTCCCGTACGTCGAGGGCCAGGTGGGCAAGAAGCGCCTGGGCTCGATCGTCAACGCCCTGGCCGAGCGCTACGAGAAGGTGCAGGTCTCCGCGTCCCTGGACGCCCTGAAGGCCTACGGCTTCTCCTGGTCCACCCGTTCCGGTGTGTCCTTCGCGTTCTCCGACGTGGTGGTCCCGCCGAACAAGGCCGAGATCGTGCAGAAGTACGAGGCCAAGGCCGCGCAGGTGCAGGAGAACCGTGACCTGGGCCTGGTCTCCGAGGCCGAGCGCAACATGGAGCTGATCGACATCTGGACCGAGGCGACCAATGAGGTCGACAACGCGATGCGCGAGAACTTCGAGGAGACCAACACCATCTACCGGATGGTGCACTCCGGTGCCCGAGGCAACTGGATGCAGATCCGCCAGATCGCCGGTATGCGCGGCCTGGTGAACAACCCCAAGGGCGAGATCATCCCGCGTCCGATCCTCTCCAACTACAAGGAGGGACTGTCGGTCCTGGAGTACTTCATCGCCTCGCACGGCTCCCGCAAGGGCCTGGCGGACACCGCTCTGAAGACCGCCCAGTCCGGCTACCTGACCCGTCGTCTGGTGGACGTCTCCCAGGACGTCATCGTCCGCGAGGCCGACTGCGGCACCGCCAAGGGCCTGGTGCTGCCGATCGCGGTGGAGGAGGCCGGTGCGCTGGTGGCCCACGAGAACGTGGAGACCACCGTGTACGGGCGTGTGCTCGCCTCCGCTGTCACCGGTGAGGACGGCCAGGAGCTGGCCGCGGCCGGCGACGAGGTGGGCGATGTGCTCATCGAGAAGCTGGTCGCCGGGGGAGTGCGCGAGGTCAAGATCCGCTCCGTGCTCACCTGTGACTCCGCCGTCGGCACCTGCGCCGCCTGCTACGGCCGCTCCCTGGCCACCGGCCACCTGGTGGACATCGGCGAGGCCGTGGGCATCGTCGCCGCCCAGTCGATCGGCGAGCCCGGCACCCAGCTGACCATGCGTACCTTCCACACCGGTGGTGTGGCCAGCGCCGACGGCGACATCACGCACGGCCTGCCGCGTGTGCAGGAGCTGTTCGAGGCCCGCACCCCGGCCGGCTTCGCGCCGATCACCGAGTCCGCGGGCCGCGTCGAGGTGGAGGAGAACGACAAGCAGCGTCGTATCACCGTCACCCCCGACGACGGCACCGATCCGATCACCTACAACGTGTCCAAGCGCGTGACCCTGCGGGTCTCCGACGGCGACCACGTCGAGGTGGGCCACCAGCTCACCGTGGGCTCGGTGGACCCGAAGCAGGTGCTGCGCATCCTCGGCCCCCGCGCCGTGCAGCAGCACCTGGTGGACGAGGTCCAGAAGGTGTACATCTCGCAGGGCGTGGACATCCACGCCAAGCACATCGAGGTCATCGTGCGGCAGATGCTGCGCCGCGTGACGATCATCGAGTCCGGTGACACCGACCTGCTGCCCGGTGACTTCGCCGAGCGCGTGGCCTTCGAGACCGAGAACCGTCGGGTGCTCGCCGAGGGCGGTCAGCCCGCCTCCGGTCGCCCGGAGCTGATGGGCATCACCAAGGCGTCGCTGGCGACGGACTCGTGGCTGTCGGCGGCCTCCTTCCAGGAGACCACCCGCGTGCTCACCGAGGCCGCCCTGAACCGCAAGAGCGATCAGCTCATGGGGCTCAAGGAGAACGTGATCATCGGCAAGCTGATCCCCGCTGGGACCGGCCTGCCGCGGTTCCGCCGCATCGCGGTGGAGCCCACGGACGAGGCCAAGGCGCAGATGTACCAGGTGCCCGGGTACGACGAGCTGGACTTCTCCGGCTTCGGCCAGACCGGCTCGGTGAACCTGGACGACATCGACTACGCCGATCCGTTCCGCACGGACTTCCGCTGACCCGCTGAGATCCCCCTCCGCCTCCACCGGTCACTGCCGGTAAGAGCGGGGGAGCGGATGCGGTCGGCCAGATCAGCAGGGGCGGTCCCACCTCCGGGTGGGGCCGCCCCTGCTGCCCGTCTGTCACAGGGCCGCTCGACGGTCCGTGCCCGTGAGGACCGCCACGCCGTGCGTTCCTCAGCGTGACCTGGGGCGCGTGCATGTTCACGAGCGGGTAAAGATCCCTCCGGTCCCTGGCCAAGGTCTGGCCGGGACCCTTCACGAGGCCCCGCCGCGCGCGGAAGCATGGAGGACGGCGGCACTCCGCGCGTTCTTCCCCCGCAGCACCTCGGCTCCTTGGAGTCGAGCACGCGATCGCGCCGATTCCCGCCCGGCCCCCTCCGGGGCCCACGGACCCAGGGAACGACGGACCGCCTGGCGGCGGCGAGAAGCAGGTGGAACAGTGAAGAAGACCCCGTGGATCATCGCGGCCGCGACGGCCTGCGTCATCGGCGTCGGCGGCGGTGGCACCGCGTACGCGATGTCGAACGTGGTGACGGTGGATGCGTACGGGGAGGAGTCCCACGTGCGCACCTTCAGCCCCACCGTGGCCGAGGTCCTCGCGGACCAGGGCATCGAGGTCAAGGACACCGACCTGGTGATCCCGGGACTCGATGAGCAGGTCACCGATGGCACCCAGATCCAGATCATCGAGCGCACCCCCGTCACCGTGACCGTGGACGGCGAGCCCCAGGAACTGCTCACCACCGGCACCACCGTCTCCGACGCGCTGGAGGAGCTCGAGCTCGAGACCGAGGGCGCCCGCATCACCCCGGAGCCCGGCACGGAGCTGGTCGCCGACGGCAACGACGTCGAGGTGGTCACCCTCAAGACCGTCACCTTCGTGGGCCAGTACGGCCAGGACACCTTCGAGGTCGCCGCTCTCACCGTCGACGAGGCGATGCGCACGGTGCTCCGCGACATCGAGGACACCGACACCGCGTCCGTGGACCGCGACTCGATCCTCGAGGACGGTGCCACCATCACCGTGCAGCGCGTGCGCCAGACCGAGCGCACCGAGACCGAGACCATCCCCTTCGAGAAGAAGACCGAGAAGGACGACTCCCTCCTCGAGGGCACCACCAAGGTGAAGGTCGCCGGCAAGGAGGGCTCGCGGGAGAAGGTCGTCTCCGAGAAGCTGGTCGACGGTGAGGTCACCGAGTCGCAGGTCGTCACCGAGAAGGTCGTGACCGAGCCCGTGGCGCAGGTGACCCTGGTGGGCACCAAGCCGAAGCCCGAGCCAGAGCCGGAGCCGGAGCCGGAACCGGAGCCCGCCCCCGTGCAGGAGGAGAAGGCACAGCCGGCCACGAAGAAGAAGACCGAGAAGAAGAGCGAGACGAAGGAGCCTTCCCGCTCCTCCGAGTCCTCTCGCAGCTCCGAGCGCTCCTCGGCTCCCGCGCCCACGGCGCCCTCGGGCTCCGTGTGGGACCGACTGGCCCAGTGCGAGTCCGGCGGCAACTGGTCGATCAACACCGGCAACGGGTACTACGGCGGCCTGCAGTTCTCCGCGGGCACCTGGCGCGCCTACGGCGGTGGCCAGTACGCCCCGTACGCCAACCAGGCCACTCGCGACCAGCAGATCGCGATCGCCAAGAAGGTCCAGGCCGGTCAGGGTTGGGGCGCCTGGCCGGCGTGCACCAGCAAGCTCGGTATCCGCTGATCCACTCCGCTTCATCCTCCTCGGCCGCAGGCCGGCTCGCGCCGGTGCTGCGGCCGAGGTGCGTCGTGGAGCAGCCCTGCTGGTCCCGCCCGGTGTGATGTGCGTCGGAGCTTCCTCATCCCTTTGACCCTGCCCGCCGGGCCTCCGTAGACTGTCAGAGCGTCCGGAGTGCCCTCTGGTCGTGAGCTGGGACGAACCCGCCGCCCCTCCGGGGAGCAGCGAGGGGGGTCCCCCGCGAGGAGCGGATCCTGGCGGTGTGCCCGAAATCGGTGCGGCGGCCATGCCCGGTCCCGCAGCGCGGGCATCGATCACGGTCCTCCGACGACCGGCCGGTCCCATACCGGTCGGGCGGGTCGGTCCGCCACCGCTTCCCGGGCATGGGGGCGGCGAACCGGGTCGCCGTCCGCTGCGGCGCCACGCAGGCAGCGGTCGAAGATGTCGATCCTCCGGAGTCAACAGTTCCGGTGGCCGAACAGGAAGAGAATCTGTGCCAACTATTCAGCAGCTGGTGCGCAAGGGACGGAAGGACAAGTCCTCCGCCTCGAAGACGCCGGCGCTCAAGGGCTCGCCCCAGCGCCGCGGTGTCTGCACGCGCGTCTACACCACCACCCCGAAGAAGCCGAACTCGGCCCTGCGGAAGATCGCGCGTGTGCGTCTGTCCACCGGCATCGAGGTCACCGCATACATCCCGGGTGTGGGCCACAACCTCCAGGAGCACTCGATCGTGCTGGTCCGCGGCGGCCGTGTGAAGGACCTGCCCGGCGTGCGCTACAAGATCGTGCGCGGCTCCCTCGACACCCAGGGTGTCAAGGGTCGCCAGCAGGCCCGTTCCCGCTACGGCGCGAAGAAGGAGAAGAAGTAATGCCTCGTAAGGGAGCAGCTCCCAAGCGCCAGCTCGTCGTGGACCCCGTCTACGACTCGCCGCTGGTCACCCAGCTCATCAACAAGATCCTCCTGGACGGCAAGAAGACCGTCGCCGAGAGCATCGTCTACGGCGCTCTCGAGGGCTGCCGTGAGAAGAACGGCCAGGACCCGGTGGTCACCCTGAAGGCTGCGCTGGACAACATCCGTCCCAGCCTCGAGGTGCGCTCCCGCCGCGTCGGCGGTGCCACCTACCAGGTGCCGATCGAGGTCAAGCCCGGCCGCTCGACCACCCTCGCTCTGCGCTGGCTGGTCGGCTACTCCCGCGCCCGTCGCGAGAACAGCATGACCGAACGCCTCATGAACGAGATCCTCGATGCCTCCAACGGTCTCGGTGCGTCCGTGAAGCGCCGCGAGGACACCCACAAGATGGCCGAGTCCAACCGCGCCTTCGCCCACTACCGCTGGTGAGGC
>NZ_JAMBDS010000011.1:0-58601 GCF_025143785.1 Brachybacterium sp. p3-SID1565 | reverse complement strand
CGGGAGGCGCACATCGGGTGGGAGGGTGACCTCCCTGTGCCGTGGGCACCGTGCGCAGGATCCTCCGGGACGAAGGAGCCTCCGCGTCACCGGCGGCCATCAGTGCGATCACACCGACCTCTGAGCCCGCACGCGCCACCGCGGGGAACAGCACAGGTGCCCGTTCCGTCATCCTCTCGCTCCCATGCCGGAACGCCACCATCACTGGTCGCGGTGAGTCGTACAGTGCCTCCGTGACGAACAGCGCCCCCACCACCCCCACTGCGGACGCCCCTCCCCGAGGGGACCACGACTACTCCCTCGAACCCGTCCCCCTCAGTTCTCGACGCGGCTTCTGGGCCGTGGGCTTCGTGATGCTGGGGTTCACGTTCTTCTCGGCCAGCATGAGCGTCGGGGCCCGCTTGGGCAACGGGCTGGACCTCACCGGCTTCCTCGCCGCGACCACGATCGGCGGCCTGATCCTGGCGGCGTACACCGGGGCACTCGGCTACATCGGTGCCCGGACCGGCATGAGCATGGACCTGCTGGCGCAGCGGGCCTTCGGTGCCACCGGGTCGCTGCTCCCCTCGGCGCTGATCGCCCTGACGCAGATGGGCTGGTTCGGTGTGGGGGCGGCCATGTTCGCCCTGCCCACCGGGGACCTGCTGGGCATCGGCCCGTGGCCGATCGTGATCATCGCCGGTGCGCTGATGACGGCGTCGGCCTACTACGGGATCCGGGCCATCGAGATCGTCAGCTTTGTGTCCGTTCCGCTGATCGCGGTGCTGGGCACCTATTCGATGATCACCGCCACCACCGACGGCGGGGGCCTGGCCGAGGTGTTCGCCGCCTCCTCCGGCATGCCGCTGGTGACGGGGATCGGCCTGGTGATGGGCTCGTTCGTCTCCGGTGGCACCGCCACACCCAACTTCACGCGCTTCGCCCGCAGCCCCCGCATCGCCGTGATCACCACGGTGGTCGCCTTCCTGCTGGGCAACGCCCTGATGTTCGGGTTCGGAGCCGTGGGTGGAGCGTTCACCGGCCAGGAGGACATCTTCTATGTGATGATCGCGCAGGGCCTGGCCATCCCCGCCCTCATCGTGCTGGGTGCGAACATCTGGACCACCAACAACAACGCGCTGTACACCACCGGTCTCGGTTTCGCGAACGTCACCAAGATCGACAAGCGCCCCCTGGTGCTGGTGGCCGGTGCGGTGGGCACCCTGAGCGCGCTGTGGCTGTACGACAACTTCGTGGTGTGGCTGAACGTCCTGAACGCCACGCTGCCCCCGATCGGCGCGATCCTGATCGCGGACTTCCTGCGGCATCGCCGTGCCTACGTCGGCACCGCGGCCGAGGGGCCCGCACGCCGCGCGGGCCTGGCCTGGGGATCGGTGCTGGGCGTGGTGGTCGGGGGCCTGGTGGGCTGGTTCGTGCCCCTGGGCATCGCCTCCATCAACGCGATGGTCGTCGCGGTGGCGTGCTACCTGCTCGGGGACCTGCTCAGCGGCCGGCCCGACGAGGCCGCTGCCCCTGAGAGACTGTCGGCATGAGCAACCCCAGCCTGCTGATCAAGGACCTGCGCATCGAGGACGCCGAGTCCACCAGCGACCTGCGGATCCGTGACGGCCGCATCGCCGCGATCGCCCCCCGTCTGGATCCGACCGACGGGGAGGAGATAGTCCACGGCGCCGGGCGACTCGCACTGCCGCCGCTGATCGAGTCCCACGTGCATCTGGACTCCGCGCTCACCGCGGGCCAGCCCCGGTACAACGAGACAGGCACCCTGTTCGAGGGGATCGAGGTGTGGAGCCAGCGCAAGCGCGACCTCACCGTGGAGGACGTCAAGGAGCGGGCCGGTCGCGCCATCCGCCAGCAGGCGGGGTTCGGCATCCAGTACGTGCGCAGCCACGTCGACGTCACCGATCCGGAGCTCACGGCCCTGCGGGCACTGCTGGAGCTGCGCGAGGAGCTGAGGGACACCATCACCCTGCAGCTGGTGGCGTTCCCACAGGAGGGCATCCTTTCCTTCCCCGATGGTCCCCAGCTGATGCGCAGGGCCGCCGAGATGGGGGTGGACGCCCTGGGCGCCATCCCCCACTTCGAGTTCACCCGCGAGTACGCCGTGGAGTCGTTGAACCTGGTGTGCGAGCTGGCCGCGGAGTTCGACCTGCTGGTGGACGTGCACTGCGACGAGATCGACGACGAGGCCTCCCGGGGCTTGGAGACCCTGGCCACCCGCGCCCTCGAGCTGGGCCTGCGGGACCGCGTCACCGCCAGCCACACCACCGCCATGCACTCCTACAACAACGCGTACGTGGTGCGCCTGATGCGGCTTCTCACCCTGAGCGGCATCAACATGGTCTCCAACCCGCTGGTGAACACGCATCTGCAGGGACGCACCGACACCTACCCCAAGCGCCGTGGAGTGACCAGGGTCAAGGAGCTCACCGAGGCCGGCATCAACGTCAGCTTCGGGCAGGACGACATCGTGGACCCGTGGAACCCCCTGGGCACCGGCAACCTGCGGGACGTCGTGCTGAACGGCCTGTACGTCACCCAGATGATGGGGCACGAGCAGATCCGCCGCTCCTACCGCTTCATCACCCACAACGCCGCCCGCACCCTCCACCTGGGCGAGGACTACGGCATCGACGTGGGCAGGCCGGCCAGCTTCGTGATCCTGGACGCCGCCGACTGGCAGGAGGCGCTCAGCTGGAACGCCGGGCTCATCGCCTCCTACCGTGAGGGGCGCCTGATCGCTCGGGGCACCCCGGCCACCCGCGAGATCCTGTTCTGAGTCGGCGGACCCGTCGCGGCAGGGGGCACCCGCCCTCGGCCGTTCCCTGCGCGCACACGGACTGCGGACGCCACCGCGCCGGTGCTCCGGTAGTTCCTACACTGCTCGGATGAGCAGCCCCAGCCATCATCTCGTCCTGACCCTGGTGTGCCACGACCGGCCCGGCATCGTCCATGCCGTCACCGGTGCGGTGGTGGCGACCGGTGGCAACATCACGGAGTCCCAGCAGTTCGCGAGCGCGTCGACGGGCCGCTTCTACATGCGCCTGCAGATCGACACCCCCGCTGCGCCGGAGCAGTTCGAGCGTGAGCTGCAGCCTGTTATCGATCGTTACGACATCGAGCATGTGCTCGACGTCGCCGGCCGGCCGCTGCGCACCCTGCTGCTGGCCTCGACCGCGAAGCACTGCGTGAGCGACCTGCTGTTCCAGGTGGACGCCGGGAACCTCGCCCTGGAGGTACCGCTGATCCTCGCCAACCACGACACCCTGGCCCCCCTGGCCGGTTTCTACGGGGTGCCGTTCGAGCATCTGCCCATCAAGGGGTCGGAGCAGAAGGCCGCGTTCGAGGCACGGGTGCTGGAGGCAGTGGAGGAGCACGACATCGAACTGGTGGTGCTCGCTCGGTACATGCAGATCCTCTCCCCCGAGCTGTGCGAGGCGCTGTCCGGGCGGTGCATCAACATCCACCACTCCTTCCTGCCCGGTTTCAAGGGCGCCAACCCCTACCGGCAGGCGCACGCCCGCGGCGTGAAGCAGATTGGTGCCACAGCCCACTTCGTCACCAGCGACCTGGACGAGGGGCCGATCATCGAGCAGAACGTGACGCGTGTGGACCACACCCGCACACCGGCAGAGCTCACGGCGATCGGTCAGGACACCGAGTGCCGCACCCTGCGCCAGGCCGTGGGATGGTTCGCGCAGTCACGCGTGCTGCTCGACGGCGCCCGCACCGTCGTCTTCCACTGAGGATGTGACGGGCGCGTCACGGCCCTGCCCTCCCCCAGGCGAAGCGCCCGCCGACCCTCACGGGCCGACGGGCGCACAGCTCGAGCGGTTCCTCAGAAGACGGGGCGGCCCCCGGTCACGCCCAGCACGGTCCCGGAGACGTAGCTGGCCTCCGCGGGGCTGGCCAGGAACACGAAGGCCCCGGCCACCTCGGACGGCTGGCCTGCCCGACCCAGGGGCGTGTTGCCGCCGAACTCGGTGTAGTCGTCCGGGGTGCGGGTGGCCACGTTCAGCGGGGTCCAGATCGGTCCGGGCGCGACCGCGTTCACGCGGACGCCCTTCTTGCCGAGGTCGGCGGCGAGGTTCACGGTGACGTTTGTGATCGCGGCCTTGGTGGCGGCATAGTCCATCAGCGGCACCGACGGGTCGTAGGACTGGATCGAGGTGCAGTTGATGACCGAGCCGCCGGGCTTCAGGTGCTTCGCGGCCTCCTGGGTGATCCAGAACAGAGCTTCGAGGTTGGTGGTCAGCGTGCGGTGCAGGCGTGCGGAGTCGATGCCCTCGATGCCCTTGGGCTCGGCCCGGCCCCACTGGAAGCCGGCGTTGTTGACGAGGATGTCGAGCCGGCCGAACTTCTCCACCGTGTCGGTGACCAGGGAGCGGGCCAGCTGCTCGTCCTGGATGTCGCCGGGCAGCAGGAGGGAATGCCGGCCGGCCTTCTCGATCCAGCGACGGGTCTCCTCCGCATCCTCCTGCTCCTCGGGCAGGTAGGAGATCGCCACGTCGGCACCCTCGCGGGCGTATGCGATCGCGACGGCGCGGCCGATGCCGGAGTCACCGCCGGTGATGAGGGCGGCAAGGCCCTCCAGGCGGCCGTGCCCCACGTAGGACTCCTCGCCGTGGTCGGGCACCGGCTGCATCGGGGCGGTGAGCCCCGGGGGCTGCTGGTCCTGGGAGGGGAAGTGCGGCTGGCCGTCCTTGGTGCCGAGCTCGTGCGCGTGCTCGGCCACCTGCGGGCTCAGGGTGCTCTCGGCGTTCTTCTGCTGGTTCATGCTGGCTCCTTCATCGAGGACGGGATGCCTCCACGGTAGTCAGCAGGTGCCTGCTGGTCACCAGAGGGGAGCGAACGAACGGTCGGGATTCAGCCCTTCACTCCGCCGGCGGCGGCGAAGCCCTGACCCAGGGTGCGCCCCATGAACAGGTACAGCACCACCACCGGGATGGAGTAGAAGATCGAGAACGCCGCCAGCTGCCCGTAGGCCACCTGCCCGTACTGGGAGGAGAACGTGTACAGCGTCACCGCGGCCGGCAGGTTCTCCGGGCTCAGCAGCAGCATGAACGGGACGAAGAAGTTCCCCCACATGCCAACGAAGGTGAAGATCGTGGCCACGGCCAGACCGGACTTCATCAGCGGCAGCACGATGGACCACAGGGTGCGGTACACGCCGGCGCCCTCCGTCCAGCCGGACTCCTCGATCTCGATGGGCACGGAGTCCATGAACCCCTTGGTGAGGAAGATGGCGTACGGCAGTGCGCTGGCACCCAGGAACAGGATCGCCCCGAACATCGAGTCGATCAGGTTCACCCGCACGAACAGGGCGTACACCGGGATCATGATCGCGGTGATCGGCAGCCCGGTGGAGAAGATGATCGTCAGCAGCAGGGGCCGCTTGGCCCGGAACCGGTATCGCGAGAGCGGGTAGGCGCACAGCACCGCGGCGATCATGGTGACCAGGGTGGCGCCCCCGCACAGCAGCAGGGAGTTCCACAGGGGCCGGAACGTGGTCTCCTCGTTCCAGATCGCCTTGTAGTTGTCCAGGCTCCACCGGGAGGGCCACTGCACGGACAGGGTGGCCTCGGTGTCGAAGGAGGCCAGCACCACCCACAGCAGGGGGATCAGGAAGGCAAGGCCGATCACGATCATCGCGATGCTGCTGGCGGTGGAGGCCATCCGCTCCCGCGGTCCCTTGCCGGAGCTGCGGGGGCGCAGGGGGCTGCCGGACTCCTCCTCGGTGCGGTCCACGGCGGTCTCGGAGCTGGTCGTGGCGGTCATTTCTTGTCCTCCTCCGGCAGCAGGCGCAGGTACAGCAGGGAAGCGGCTGCGCCGATGAGCAGAAGCAGCAGGGCGACGGCGGTGCCGTAGCCCAGCTGGCCGTACGAGAACGCCTGCTCGTACATGTACAGCGGCAGCGTCTGGCTGCGCTGGGCGGGGCCACCGCCGGTCATGATGAAGATGAGGCCGAAGACCGAGAGGGTCTGCAGCGTGATCAGCATCAGGTTGGTGGCGATGGCGGGGCGCAGGATCGGGACGGTCACCGACCAGAAGCGGCGCATCGGGCCGGCACCGTCGATCGCTGCGGATTCGTACACGTCACTGGGCACCGAGCTCAGCGCCGCGGAGTACACCAGCATCGAGAACGCGGCACCGCGCCACACGTTGGCGAACGACACCGCCAGGATGGGCAGGCTGAACAGAAGGTCCTGCGGGGGCAGGCCGACGGCCGTGATGATCGTGTTGAGGCTGCCCTCGTCGGCGAAGAACGTGTACAGCAGGTAGCCGGCGACCACCTCGGGCAGGATCCAGGCGGCGATCACGATCGAGGTGACGATGAAGGTGACGACCCTGTTGGCGCGCTCCATCAGCAGGGCCAGCACCATGCCCAGGATGTTCTGCCCGATCACGGCGGAGACGATCGTGAACACGAGGGTCAGGCCCACCGAGTTCCAGAAGGCGCCGTCGGTGAAGGCATCGATGAAGTTGTCGAAGCCCACGAAGGAGGTCTGTGCGGCGCCGTCCCCGCGGATGGCGTTGTCGGTGAAGGCCAGGTACACCGAGTACACGATCGGCCCCAGCATGAACGCCACCAGCAGCAGCAGTGCCGGTATCATCGGCACCGAGCGTGTGAGGGTGAGGCGATCCCCGATGCCGCTGCGGGAGCGGTGGGGTCGTTGCTCGTCGCCCCGCTGGGCGGGGGTGCCCCGATCAGGGGCGGTCGCGACAGTGCTCATGCCGATTCCTCCTGCACCTCGTCCTCACCGACGATGTCGGTGAGCTCGGCGTCGTACTCGGCCGCGGCCTGTTCCGGGGTGGAGCTGAAGGTCATCACCATCTCCATGGCCTGCTGGATCGCCGATGACACCTCGGGGTAGGCCGGCAGCGCGGGGCGGTAGTAGGCGGTGTCCAGCAGTCCGGTGAAGAACTCCGCGGTGGGCGAGTAGGTGCGGTACTCCTCCACCTGGGCGACGTCCTCGCGCACCGTGATGTGGTTGTCCGAGATCGCCCTTTTGACGGCGTTGTCCGTGGTCATCAGCGCTTCGAGGAAGGAGAAGCTGATCTGCGGGTCGCTGGCGTACTGCGGGATCGCCCAGCTCCAGCCGCCGGCCAGGGTGGTGAAGCCGTCGCCGCCGCCGTCCTGGGTGGGCATGCGGGTGATGCTCATGGTCTCGGTCCACTCCGGCCACGGGTTCGGCGCGCCCTCGGTCCAGTTCTGGGAGATCCAGGAGCCGTCGATGATGAAGCCCAGCTTCCCGTCGGGGATGATCTGCGTGTAGATCGTCTCCCCGATGTTCGGGTCCAGGTGCTGGGAGATGGAGAGGGTCAGCTTCTCCTCGAACACCGTGCGCAGGAACTCCAGGGAGTCCACGAAACCCTGCGAGCCGGTGACCCACTTCCGGGCCTCCTCGTCGTACAGGCGCGACTCGGTGCCGTACAGCAGCATCTCGAAGCCCTGCATGGCGGCCTTCTCGCCCTGGGACTTGCCGGAGAAGATGAACATGGGGGCCACCTCCGGCAGGGCCTCCTTGATGGTGCGGGCCGTCTCGAGGATCTCCTCCCAGCTGGTGGGCTGCCAGTCCTCGGGCAGGCCGGCATCGGCGAAGACTCCCTTGTGGTACCAGATGCCGCGGGTGTCGGTGTGGGTGGGGATCGCGTAGATGCTGCCGTCCTCGGCGGTGACCGCCTCGCGCGAGGCCTCGGCGGTGTCCTCCCAGTGCTCCCACTGAGGGGCGAACTGGTCGATCGGCTGCAGGTACCCGGCGCCCACGTCGGACAGCAGGATGAAGGTGTCCTCGTAGACCAGGTCCGGGCTGGTGCGGGGGGAGCTCATCAGCAGCTCGTTCTTGGTGAAGTAGTCGTTCTCGGAGGCCACGATGGGCACCAGCTCGATGGTGCGGTCCGGGTGCTCCTGCGTGTAGCTCTCAGCGGTGCGGTTGATCCAGTCCTCCATCAGCGTGCCTGATCCGAACTGCTGATACGCCACGCGGATGGTGCTGGGGTCACGGTCACCTCCGCTGCAGCCGGCCAGTGCCGCCAGCGGCAGCACGGTCGCCGCACCCGCGGTGTAGCGCAGGAATGTGCGCCGGTCGGTGCCGCGCGGTTGTGGGGAAGGGGATGCCACGGGGACCTCCTCGTCGTCGACTCGGTCCGCGACCCTGGGCAGCGGGCCGGCGGGTGTCCCAGGCTACACCTGAATGTGGCGGGGGTCTCACCCCGGCATGGCGCCGCTTGCTACGGTCGGCAGCATGTACCCGCGAGTGACGGACCCCACACACGAGTATCCCTTCGACCTCGGCTCGTACCACCGCGAGGCCTCCACCGCCGATCCCGAAGCCGCCCTCTGGTTCGATCGCGGCCTGATCTGGACGTACTCCTTCAACCACGAGGAGGCGTACGGCTGCTTCGTGCGAGCGACCGAGTCGGACCCCGGCTTCGCCCTGGCGCACTGGGGCGCCGCCTACGTCCTCGGCCCCAACTACAACAAGCCCTGGGAGGACTTCGACCCGGAGGACCTCGCTCGCTGTCTCGACCACGCGGCCGAGCACAGCCGCCGCGCGCTCGAACTGATCGAGACCGCCCCGCCGGTCGAGCAGGCGATCATCCGCACGCTCCCCCACCGCTTCCCCTCGGCCACCCCGCCCACTGTCGAGGGGTGGCAGGAGCAGTGGGTGCTCGGGTACGCGGAGGCCTGCCGCGAGCTGCAGGCCTCCTATCCGCAGGATCTGGACGTGGTGGCGATACTGGTGGACGCGCTGCTGGGGGTGCGGCCCTGGCAGCTGTGGGACCTGCGCACCGGGGATCCCGTGGAGGGTGTGCCCACCCTGGAGGCGAAGGAGCACATCGAGCAGGCGCTCGCTGTGCCCGGGGCACGGCGGCACCCCGGTCTGCTGCACTTCGCGGTGCATCTGATGGAGATGTCCCCCACCCCGGAATCGGCCCTGTGGGTGGCGGACTGGTCGCGGCAGGTGGTGCCCGACGGCGGGCACCTCGTGCACATGCCCACGCACATCGACGTGCTGTGCGGCGACTACCGACGCGTCATCGAGACCAACGAGCTCGCTGTCGAGGCCGACGAGCGCTACCTCGCCGAGCGCGGCCCGCTCAACTTCTACAGCCTGTACCGCGCCCACAACCTCCACTTCGTGATGTACGGGGCGATGTTCCTGGGGCAGAGCGAGGTGGCGATCGACGCGGGGCGGCGACTGGAGGCGACGCTTCCCCCGGAGCTGCTGCGGGTCCAGTCCCCGCCGATGGCGGATTGGCTCGAGGGGTTCTTCCCGATGACGATGCACGCGCTGATCCGCTTCGGCCGCTGGCAGGAGATCATCGACGAGCCGTTGCCGGAGGACCAGCAGCTGTTCTGCACCACCACCGCGGTGATGCACTACGCCAAGGGAGTGGCCCACGCGGCGCTCGGGGACGTCGACCAGGCCCGTGCGCAGCGGGAGCTCTTCCGCGCCGCGGTCGAGCGGGTGCCCGCCTCGCGCACGGTCTTCAACAACACCTGCCAGGACATCTTGCAGGTCGCCTCCGCGATGCTCGACGGGGAGATCGACTACCGCGCCGGGGAGGTCGAGTCGGCCTTCGCCCACCTGCGTCGCAGCGTCGAGCTCGACGATGCCCTCCCCTACGACGAGCCGTGGTCATGGATGCAGCCCACCCGGCACGCCCTGGCGGCGCTGCTGATGGAGCAGGACCGCCTCGAGGAGGCCGAGCAGGTCTATCGGGAGGACCTGGGGTACGAGCCGAGCATCCCGCGCGCGAACCTGCATCCGGACAACGTGTGGAGCCTGCACGGCTACCACGAATGCCTCACCCGCCTGGGGAAGCACGAGCTGGCCTCCGTGGTGGGGCGGCGCCTGGGGATCGTGCGGGCCCAGGCGGACGTCCCTGTGACTGCCTCGTGCGCCTGCCGTCTCAGCGCCATGGGCGAGGCAGCAGTGGCAGCGGCGGGGCCACTGCCGCTGGGGTTCGGGACACCCACCGGCGAGGGTGCCGGATCCGAGGAGGGCGGCTGCTGCCATTGACCCCGGATCAGAGCCTCTTCTGGCTGTGAGGCGGAGCGCGGTCTCAGCCGATCCCCTGCAGCCGCGCGGCATCGGCATAGGTGGCGGTGGGGGGCACATCCGCCATCTCGAACCACCAGCGGGCGTGCGGCACCAGGCGCACGTCCTGCCAGGGCACCTCGAAGCCGGGATCTCGCCACAGGGTCAGGGCCACCTCCTGGCGACGCCCGGCGGCCACCAGCGCCAGACGGCGCAGCTGGGCTGCGGAGTGGGTCCCGGCCCGGCACGCGGCCGGGATGGCCACGGTGTCGTCGAAGGGCAGGGGCCAGATGGTCTCCCCCCAGTGCAGAGCGGCCGAGGGGCCGTTCCCGGCCACCACTGCGGGGAATCGCAGGTCCTGCGGGACCACCTGGCTGCGCGGGGCGGGCTGCCCGTGCTGCAGCACTGCGGGCTCCACCCACGCGCCGGGCAGCACCACCCGACCGCCGACGGACACTTCGACCAGGAGGGCGTCGGCGAACGGCTGCAGTGGGACCGCCAGTCCACCGGCCCGCGTCAGATCTCGCCGCGGCACCGCCAGCAGCCGGATCAGGGCCTGGTCCCCGCGGGGTGTCCCCAGGGGCAGTGCCACGGTCGTCCCGGGCGTCGGCGCGCCTGCCGCAGCTGCCGGCGTCACTGTCGGAACCTCGCCTCGAGCTCACCGGAGAGTGCGGTGGCGATCTGCTCACGGAAACGGGCGTTCAGCGGAGGCAGGTCATCGAGCCGGAACCAGCGCGCCTCGGTGTTCTCACCGTCGGCGGGGTGGGGATCACCGGCGATGTGCTCGGCCAGGAAGCACAGATCCAGGTAGATGGCGCGATCGCCGTTGTCGTACGTGATCTCCGGCAGCGTTCGCACGTCCACCAGGCGCACCATGCGGGTCTCGACCCCGGCCTCCTCGCGCGCTTCCCTGGCGGCAGCGGAGGCGGGCTCCTCCCCCGGATCGATGATGCCGGTGACGGGCGTCCAGGCCCCGTTGTCGGCCCTGCGCACCAGCAGCACCCGGTCCTGATCTGCATCCGTCACGATCGCGGTGACGCCGCTCATCCACAGCGGTGCGGTGCCGATGTGCCTGCGCAGTTCCAGCACGAACTCAGGAGTGGGCATCTCAGGCGCCGAAGATGAACGGCAGGAATGCGGCACCCATGATCAGGACGAACACCACGATGTACAGCAGGATCGCCAGGATCGCGAGGCCCGCGAGGATCACCGCGGAGATCCATCCGTACCGGTTCATGCGCCGGGCGGAGTCGATGTCGGTGTCCATCTGGGCGAGGGCGATGATCCCGAAGATCGAGGGGATCATCCCTCCGCACATGAGGCCGACCACGATCAGGATGATCGCGCTGGTCTGGACGGAACCGCGATCCGGCGCGGCCTGGTAGGTCATCTCTTCCCCGGGAGTTCAGCGTTGCTGTCAGTCGACGAGGGGTCGACCGTGCGCGTCGCGGTTGAACGGATCGACCTTGGCCAGGATCATGATCCCTTCGATCAGTCCCCAGATGGCACCGATGCCGCAGGTGAAGAGGGTGACCACGATCTGGATGATGCCGATGGTGGTGTACCCCATCATGAAGCGGTGCACGCCGTAGCCGCCGAGGAAGATGCCGAGCAGGCCCAGCACCAGGCGGTTCTGGCCCGCGGGGGTCGGTGCCTGTACCGGGCCATCGGCGGGCACCCCTGCCGGGGAGCCGTAGGACTGGTCGAAGGTGCCACCGGCCGGCTGCTGCGGCTGCCCGTAGGGATCCGACGCCGAGGGCTGACCCGGCTGGCCGTAGGGATCCGACGCCGAGGGCTGACCCGGCTGGCCGTAGGGATCCGACGCCGAGGGCTGACCCGGCTGGCCGTAGGGGTCGTTGCTCTGGTTCCAGGAGCCGTTGTCACCGGGGTTGCTCATGGGGCCACCCTACTGGCTGTTCAGCGCTTGCGCTTCTCTCGGATCCGCACGCCGATGACGATGGGCGAACCGGTGAACTCGAAGTCCTCGCGCAGACGCCGTTCGATGAATCTGCGGTACCCGTGCTCCAGGAAGCCGGAGGCGAAGATGACGAACCGCGGCGGGCGGGTGCGGGCCTGCGTGGCGAACAGGATCCTGGGCTGCTTCCCTCCCCGCAGGGGGTGCGGGTGGGCCGCCACCAGGGTTCCCAGGAACGCGTTGAGCCGGCCCGTGGGGATGCGGGCGTCCCAGGAGTCCAGCGCCGTCTCCAGCGCGGGGACCAGGCGATCCGCGTGGCGGCCGGTGAGGGCCGAGAGGTTCACGCGCGGTGCCCAGGCCACGTGCGCGAGGTCCCGCTCGATCTCCCGCTCGAGCTGCGTGCGGCGCTCCTCGTCCAGCAGATCCCACTTGTTGAAGGCCAGCACCAGCGCCCGGCCGGACTCCAGCACCATGTCGATGATCTTGAGGTCCTGAGTGGAGATGGGCTCGGATGCCTCCAGCAGCACCACCGCCACCTCTGCCCGGTCCAGAGCGGCGCGGGTGCGCAGCGAGGCGTAGTAGTCAGCTCCCTGGGACTGCAGCACCCGCCGACGGATCCCGGCGGTGTCCACGAACGTCCACTCCCGGCCGCCCAGGGTGATCTTCTCGTCCACGGGGTCGCGGGTGGTGCCGGCCACGTCGTCCACCACCACGCGGGTCTCCCCCGCCAGGCGGTTCAGCAGGGAGGACTTGCCCACGTTGGGGCGCCCGACCAGTGCGACCCGGCGGGGACCGTGGTCCACGGGCTGCCCGCGGCCCTCCAGGGGCAGCACGGCCAGCACCGCGTCCAGCAGGTCCCCGGAGCCCCGCCCGTGCAGGGCCGAGACCGGGTACGGCTCCCCCATCCCCAGGTGCCACAGCGCTGCGGCCTCCAGCTCGCCGCGCTGGTCGTCGACCTTGTTGGCCACCAGCACAACGGGTCGCTCGGTGCGCCGCAGCACCTTCAGCATCTGCTCGTCGGTGGTGGTGATTCCCACGTTGGCGTCCACCACGAACATGACCACGTCCGCCAGTTCGACGGCGATCTCGGCCTGCTGGGCGACGGACAGGGCGATGCCCTCGACCTTCTCCTCCCAGCCGCCGGTGTCCACCAGCCAGAAGTCGCGCCCAGCCCATTCGGCCTCGTAGAACACCCGGTCCCGGGTCACGCCGGGCACGTCCTCGACCACGGCCTCCCGGCGCCCCAGGATGCGGTTGACCAGGGTGGACTTGCCGACGTTAGGGCGGCCCACCACGGCCACCACGGGCAGGTTGCGGGAGGGGGTGCCGGCAGGGAGCTCCTCCTCGCCGGCGTCCAGCAGGGCGAGGTCCTCCTCGTCCAGCTCGAAGTCCTGCAGGCCCGCGCGCAGCGCCGTGGCGATGTCCTCGTCGGAGGGGCTTGAGCGGTGACCGTGCGGATCGGTGCTCCCGGCGCCTCCGCGAGCCGCCTCGGCCTCGGCGGCTGATTCCCCCCGGGCGCCGGACACAGCGGCGGCCTGCGCGCGGGCGGCCTGCTGCTCCTCGACCCGGTCCACCAGGGCCAGGATCCGCACCACCACGTCATCGATGCCGAGGCCGGTGGTGTCGATGGAGGTGACGCCGTCGGCGGCGGTGAAGAACTCGGAGACGGTGGCGTCGTCGCGGTCGCGGCGCAGCACCTGGTCGCTCATGCGCGCACGGGTCTCCTCGGTCTCCTCCAGGGAGAGCTCGGCGGCACGGCGTCGCATGCGCTCGTCCTCGCTCGCCGAGAGCAGCACCCGTACATCGGCATCGGGGGCGACCACGGTGGTGATGTCGCGGCCCTCGGCCACGCAGCTGCCGCGCTCGGCGGCGGTGGCCAGCATCAGCTCCCGCTGCCGGCGCTGAAGGATCGCGCGCACCAGGGTGTTGGTGGCCACGGCGCTCACCTGGGTGGAGATGCGCTCGGTGCGGATCTCGCCGGTGATGTCGGTGCCGGCCACCACCACGGTGGCTCCGGCCGGGTCGGTGCCCAGCTCCAGCTCGAGCGTCTCGGCCACGGCGGCGACGGCTTCGCGGTCGGCGAGGTCCACGCCGCCCTCCAGGCAGGCCCAGGCCACGGCGCGATACATGGCGCCGGTGTCCAGGATGCCTCCCTCGAGGACCTCGGCCACCCGGCGGGACACCGTGGACTTGCCGGAACCGGCCGGGCCGTCGATGGCGATGGTCACGCCGGAAGAAGTGCTCGTCTGCATCCGTTCAGGATACGGCTCTCTCAGCCCTCGGCCACGGTCCAGCCCCGCTCGGCGAGCTCCCGGGTGAGCAGGTCCTCACGGGCTGCCGCCACCGCCAGGTGCGCGAGACCCACCCGCTGCCCCAGGGTGTGCTCCAGCCGCAGGTCCTCCAGGTTCACACCGATGTCACCGATCTCGGTCAGCAGACGGGCCAGCTCCCCGGGGCGGTCGGGCACCAGCACGGTGAGCGTGCCGAAGTCGTCCCCGGCCCCGCCGTGCTTGCCGGGGATGCGGCGCACCCCGCGGTTGCCGTCGGCCACCAGGTCCGCCAGCGCCCGCCGGGAGCCGATGGCGGGATCCGGATCCCCCGCCAGGGACTCGAGCGCGCCGATCACCCCGTCGAGCCGATCCCTGGCGCTGCCCAGCACCTGGGCCACGGCCTGGGCGTTGGCGCCGAGGATCTCGACCCACAGGCGGGGATCGGAATCCGCGATGCGCGTGGTGTCGCGCAGGCCCTGTCCGGCCAGTGCCAGGGCGTTCTCCGTGGGCGAGAGCAGCGTGGTCGCTAGCAGGCTGGAGAGCACCTGGGGGACATGGGAGACGTGGGCGACGGCCAGATCGTGCGCGGCCGCATCCATCACGACCGGCACCGAGCCCAGCTCGGTGGCCAGGCCCTTCATGACCGTGGTGGCCTCGGGCCGGGTGGTCTCGTGAGGAACGATCACGAAAGGGCGGCCGCGGAACAGGTCCCCGCGCGCGGCGATCACGCCGGAGACCTCGCGCCCGGCCATCGGGTGGGTGCCGATGTAGCGGGTGAGCTGCTCGGCGTCCACGAGCGCCCGCAGGGCCTCCAGCACCGTCGCCTTGACGCTGGCCACATCGGCCACCAGTGCCTCGGGCCAGGTCCGCAGTGCCCGGGCGGTCACCTCGGCGGTGACGTCCGGTGGGGCCGCCACCAGCACCAGGGCGGGGTCCGGATCGGCCTCGGTGGCGCGAGTGCCGACGCCGAGCTCGACGGCCAGTGCGGTGGTGCCCGGGGAGACGTCCTCCACCTGCACGCTCACGCCGGCGCGGCTGAGGGCCATGCCCAGCGATCCGCCGATCAGTCCGGTGCCGATGATCCTCACGGGCGAGGGAACCAGGGCGGTCACCGGGCTCATCACAGGCCCACTTCCGCCATCAGGGTTCCCAGCTCGCGGTCGGTGAGCTCACGCATCTGCCCCGGTGCCAGGTCCCCCAGCAGCACCGGTCCGATGCGGGTGCGCACCAACCGGGTGAGCTCGAAGCCCTGGGAGGCGAACATGCGGCGCACGATGCGGTTGCGGCCCTCGTGGAGCGTCACCTCGACGACGGCTTCGCGGCCGTCCTGGGCGAGCACGCGCGCCTTGTCGGCGCGGGCTGGGCCGTCCTCCAGCTCCACGCCGTCGCGCAGGCTGCGCACCAGGGACCGCGGCGGCCCTCCGGGGGCGTGGAAGCGGCACACGTAGGTCTTCTCTATCTCGAAGCTGGGATGGGTGAGGCGGTGGGCGAGCTCGCCGTCGTTGGTCAGCAGCAGCAGTCCCTCGGTCTCGTAGTCCAGACGGCCCACGTGGTACAGCCGCTGGGAGTACTGGTCGGCGAACTCGCTGAGGTCACGGCGGCCCTCCGGGTCGCTCATCGCCGAGACCACCTTGCGGGGCTTGTGCAGCACCACGGTGGTCTTGCCCTCGTCCAGCTGGAGCCGCCTGCCGTCCACATGGACGACCTGCCGGGCGGGATCGATGCGCAGGCCCTGGGTGTGCACCGTCTTGCCGTCCACCGTGACCCGGCCGGAGGAGATCAGCGCCTCGCAGGCGCGACGGGAGCCGAATCCGGCGCGGGCCAGCACCTTCTGCAGCCGTTCGCCGTCCTGGGCGTACTGGGCCGGCGGGTCACCGGCCGGGGTGTCATCGGCGCCGCTGCGCGTCGACTGCGCAGCGTTCCCGGAGCGCGGGCGCCCCTGGTCATCGCGCAGGCGCACGGCGCGGGGCGGGGTGAAGGCGCTGCGGCGGCGCGAGCCCGAGGCGGGCGCACCGCGACGGGAGGACGACGAGGGGCGATCAGCCATCGCTGGCGCGCTCAGGCCGCGGCGCCGCGGGAGATCAGCTCGCGGGCGAGCTGGCGGTAGGCGTCGGCCCCCTTGGTGGAGGAGGCGTAGGAGATGATCGGCTCGGCCGCCACGGAGGCGTCGGGGAACTTCACGGTGCGGTTGATGGTGGTGTGGAAGACCTTGTCGGGGAAGGCCTCGACCACCCGCTGGCACACCTCCCGGGAGTGCAGCGTGCGGGGATCGAACATGGTGATGAGGATCCCGTCGACCTCGAGGCGGGGGTTGATGCGGTCCTGGACCTTCTCGATGGTCTCCACCAGCAGGGCGACACCGCGCAGCGCGAAGTACTCCGCCTCCAGCGGGATGATCACGCCGTGGCTGGCGGCCAGTGCGTTGATGGTGAGCAGGCCCAGGGAGGGCTGGCAGTCGATGATGATGACGTCGTACTCGTCCGCGACCGGGCGGAGCACGCGAGCCAGCGCCATCTCGCGCGCCACCTCGTTGACCAGCTGCACCTCGGCGGCGGAGAGGTCGATGTTGGCCGGCAGCACGTCGAGGTTCTCGGTGTCGGTGGTGTGGATGACCTCGCGGATGTCGTGGCTGCGGTCCATCAGCAGGTTGTAGACGGTGACGTCGAGGTCGAAGGAGTTGATCCCGGTGCCGGCGCTGAGGGCGCCCTGCGGATCCAGGTCCACCAGCAGCACCTTGCGGCCCAGCTCCGCGAGCGCGGCGCCCAGGTTGATCACACTGGTGGTCTTGCCGACCCCGCCCTTCTGGTTCACCATCGAGATGATGCGAGCAGGTCCGTGGCCGTCCAGGGGCTCTGGCTGCGGCAGCTCGGGCATCGGCCGGCCGGTGGGGCCGAGATCGATGTCGAGCTGCTGGTTCGCGGTCGGGCTCACTGTGGCTGTTCCTGTCGTCGAGCGGTCGTCTGCTGCGGGTCGGAACCCGGGTGATGCCGGGCCAGTCTACTCACGGACCCGCTGAACCGGACGGCGCCCCGGGGGGCTCAGCGCGGCCGCCGCTACGGCGGGCGCGGGGGTGGGCCGTGGCGTGGATCTCGCGCAGCGAATCCACGGTCACCTGGGTGTACAGCTGGGTGGTGGTCACCGAGGCGTGACCCAGCAGCTCCTGCACGGCGCGCACGTCGGCCCCACCGTGCAGCAGGTGGGTCGCATAGGAGTGCCTCAGCGTGTGGGGGCTGATCTGCTCGTCCAGCTCGGCATCGCGTGCAGCGCGCTGCACCACCTGCCAAGCGGCCTGACGGGTCAGCCGGGTGCCACGGGAGCCCAGGAACACGGCGGGGGTGCCGCGGCCCCGGGAGGCGAGGGCGGGCCTGCCGCGCGTGAGGTAGGCGTCCAGCGCCTCCAGCGCGTACCGGCCCACGGGGACCGTGCGGTGCTTGTCCCCCTTGCCGCGCAGCAGCACGTAGCGCTGCTCGCGGTCCACGTCGTCCACGTCCAGTCCGGTGGCCTCGGAGATACGGGCACCGATGCCGTACAGCAGTTCCAGGAGGGCCCGGTCGCGCAGGGCCCTCTCGGTGGCGAGCCGGCCGGTGCCGGGGCGTCCGGCTGCCTCCAGCAGGCGCAGCACCTGGTCGATGGGCAGAGGGTGCGGGAGCCTGCTGGGCCGCGCCGGTGCGGGCATAAGCCGGGTGGGATCGCCGGCGGTGGAGACCCGTTCGGAGTCCAGGAAGCCGTGCAGTCCGCGAACAGCGGCCAGGGAGCGGGCTGCGCTGGCCGCCGACAGCGCCGTCCCCCCGTCGGCCCCGGATCGTAGGGCCTGCAGCCACTCGGACAGCTGGCCGGGCTGCACCGCGAGCGGGTCGATCCCCCGCGATTCCAGGTGCGCGAGGTACCGGGTGAGGTCGCGCCGGTAGGCGGCCACCGTGTTGACGGCCAGCCCGCGTTCGATGCGCAGGTGGCTCAGGTACTGCTCGAGGATCCGGCGATCGCCGTCCCTCACCGCCGGCCGTCCCTCACAGGTGGACGAACGGGTCGATCGCCAGCGCGATGAACAGCAGCGAGAGGTAGGTGATGGAGGCGTGGAACACCTTCATGGGGGCGAGCTTCTTGCCGCTGGCGCCGTTGCGGACGCGGTGGGCGTAGCGCAGCACCAGGAAGCCGAACCAGCCGCCCAGCAGCACGGCGCTGACGCCGTACACCCAGCCGGTGTGGCCCAGCGGGATGATCGCCAGGCTGGCCAGGACCATCAGCGCGGTGTGCATGACCATCTGGCCGGCCACCGTGGAGCGGGAGGCCACCACCGGCAGCATCGGCACCCCCGCCTCGGCGTAGTCCTTGGAGAACTTCTCGGCCAGCGGCCAGTAGTGCGGAGGGGTCCAGAAGAAGATCACGGCGAACAGCAGCACCGCGGTCCAGGAGACGGTCCCGGTCACGGCGGACCAGCCGATCAGCACCGGCATGCAGCCGGCCACCCCGCCCCACACGATGTTCTGGCTGGTGCGGCGCTTGAGGATCATCGTGTAGAACACGACGTACAGCAGGATCGCGGCCAGGGCCAGGGCCGCGGACATCCAGTTCACCAGCACGCCCAGCCACACGGTCGAGACGATCGAGAGGACGATCCCGAAGATCAGGCCGTGGCGCGGTGCGATCTCACCGGTGACCAGCGGCCGGTTGCGGGTGCGCTTCATCTGCGCGTCGATGTCCCGGTCCAGGTACATGTTCAGCGCGTTGGCACCGCCGGCGGCGAGGTAGCCGCCCACCACTGTGGCCAGGATCAGCCACGGCGAGGGGAACCCGCCCGCGGCCAGGAACATGGTGGGGATGGTGGTGATCAGCAGCAGCTCGATGATCCGCGGCTTGGTCAGCGCCACATACGCCCGGACCACGGAGGCCGCCGAGCGATCAGGCCTATCAGCGCGAACCGTCCCGTTGTCGCCACCGGTGGGGCCACCCCGGCCGTCGCGGCGCGAGCGGGCCTCGCCCTCGTGCTGGTTCCCGCCCCGGATCGGAGACGTGCCCTGGGTGGCGGTCACCGCCCACCGTCCTTCCTCGTGGTCCCGGCTGCTGGTCCCGTTCGATGGTCCCGCCGGAGTGCGTTCTTGCCAGTGTATGCGGTGCGCCGCGCAGGCACCTGGATGCGGACGGGTGAGACCGCGCACCCGGGCGGTCCGGCAACTACGGGCACCCCGTGGCGTCGCCGTCGCACGCGACTAGGCTAGGAGGGTGTGCCGCGCCCCTCGCTCGCGGCAGTCGACCTGAGCGGCCCCGCCACCGGGCACCGCTCCCCCGACGAAAGGAATCCCCGTGACGGACACGTTCAAGGCACCCGAGGGCTGGACCGAGCTCGACCGACGCGCGGTGGACACCGCCCGCATCCTCGCCGCCGACGCGGTCGAGAAGGTGGGCAACGGCCACCCCGGCACCGCCATGAGCCTGGCCCCGGCCGCCTACCTGCTGTACCAGGACGTCATGCGGCACGACCCGGCGGACACCCGCTGGCTGGGACGCGACAAGTTCGTGCTCTCCGCCGGTCACTCGAGCCTGACCCAGTACATCCAGCTGTACCTGGGCGGCTTCGGCCTGGAGCTGGAGGACATCAAGGCGCTTCGCACCTACGAGTCCAAGACCCCGGGCCACCCGGAGTACCACCACACCGACGGCATCGAGACCACCACCGGCCCGCTGGGCCAGGGCATCGCCACCGCCGTCGGCATGGCGATGGCGCAGCGCCGCGAGCGCGGCCTGTTCGACCCGGACGCCGCGCCCGGGCAGAGCCCCTTCGACCACTTCGTGTACGTGATCGCCTCCGACGGCGACATGCAGGAGGGCATCTCCAATGAGGCCTCCTCCCTGGCCGGCACCCAGCAGCTGGGCAACCTGATCGTGCTGTGGGACGACAACGACATCTCCATCGAGGGCCACACCGACATCGCCTTCACGGAGGACACCGCCGCCCGCTACGAGGCGCTCGGCTGGCACGTGCAGACGGTCGACTGGACGAACGGCGGAACCGAGTACGTCGAGGATGTCGCTGCCCTGAAGCACGCGATCGAGGAGGCGCAGAAGGTCACCGACAAGCCCTCCTTCATCGACCTGCGCACCATCATCGGCTGGCCCACCCCGGGCCTGAAGGGCTCCCACAAGGTGCACGGCGCGAAGCTGGGCGGCGAGGCCGTCGCCGCCGTGAAGGAGCTGCTGGGCTTCGACCCCGAGCAGGACTTCGAGGTGGGCGAGGACGTCCTGGCCCGCACCCGCGAGCTGGTCGAGCGGGGCGCCGAGCAGCGCCGCCGGTGGGAGGAGAGCCTGAAGGACTGGCGCGAGGCCAACCCCGAGCGCGCCGAGCTCTTCGACCGCCTGAGCAAGCAGGAGCTGCCCGAGGGCTGGGCCGAGGCCGTGCCCGCCTTCGAGGCGGACGAGAAGGGCGTGGCCACCCGCGCCGCCTCCGGCACCATCCTCTCGGCCCTGGCCGACGTGCTTCCGGAGCTGTGGGGCGGCTCGGCCGACCTGGCCGGCTCGAACAACACCACCATGGACGGTGAGCCGTCGTTCATCCCCGAGGAGCACTCCACCGAGGAGTTCACCGGCACCCCCTACGGCCGCACCCTGCACTTCGGTATCCGCGAGCACGCCATGGGCGCGATCCTCTCGGGCATCACCATCGGTGGCCTCACGCGCGCCTACGGCGGCACCTTCCTGCAGTTCTCGGACTACATGCGGGCCTCGGTGCGCCTGGCCTCCCTGATGGGGGTGCCCAGCATCTACGTGTGGACCCACGACTCCATCGGACTGGGCGAGGACGGCCCCACCCACCAGCCGGTCGAGCATCTCGCCGCGCTGCGCGCCATCCCCGGCCTGAGCATCGTGCGGCCGGCCGACGCCAACGAGACCGCTGCTGCGTGGAAGGCCACGCTCGAGCACCGCGACGGCCCGGTGGGCCTGATCCTCACCCGTCAGGCCGTGCCCACCTTCGATCGCGAGGAGTACGCCGGTGCGGAGAACCTCTCGCGCGGTGCCTACGTGATGAAGGACGCCTCGGACGGCGAGCCGCAGGTGATCCTGCTGGCGACCGGCTCGGAGGTGCAGATCGCGGCCGAGGCCCAGAAGCAGCTGGAGGCTGACGGCGTTCCCACCCGTCTGGTGTCGGTTCCGTCGTTCGAGTGGTTCGACGCGCAGGACGAGTCCTACCGCGAGTCCGTCCTGCCCTCGGCCGTGCGCGCCCGCGTCTCGGTCGAGGCCGGCATCGCGATGCCCTGGTTCCGCTACCTCGGTGACGCCGGCCGGGCCGTCTCGGTGGAGACCTACGGCGCCTCCGCCTCCCACACGGTGATGTTCGAGAAGTACGGCATCACCACGGAGGCGGTCGTCTCAGCCGCCCGCGAGTCCCTGGCCGCCGCGCAGTCCTGACGGCCCCCGAGAGCCCTGAGGAGAGCATGATGAACGATCAGCAGCAGAACCCGCGCACCCAGTCCCTCAGCGAGGCCGGCGTGTCCATCTGGCTCGACGACCTCTCCCGGCAGGCGATGACCTCCGGCGAGCTCGCCGAGCTCATCGCCACCAGGAACGTCGTGGGCGTGACCACCAACCCCTCGATCTTCCAGTCGGCGATCGCCGGGGTGTCCGTGTACGACGAGGACATCGCGCGCCTCGCCGGTGAGGGCAAGGACGTGGAGGCCGTGGTCGAGGCTGTCACCACCGACGACGTCCGCTCCGCCTGCGATCTGCTCCAGGAGCTGTACGAGTCCACCGACGGCTACGACGGCCGTGTCTCCATCGAGGTGGACCCCCGCCTCGCCCACGAGACCGAGGCCACGATCGAGCAGGCCGAGCGCCTGCGCGGGATCGTGGGTCGCGAGAACGTGATGATCAAGATCCCCGCCACCGAGGCGGGACTGCCGGCCATCACCGCCACGCTGGCCAAGGGCATCAGCGTCAACGTCACGCTGATCTTCTCGGTGGCCCGCTACCTCGAGGTGATCGAGGCGTACCTTACCGGCCTCGAGCAGGCCGCCGAGAACGGGCACGACCTCTCCCGCATCCACTCCGTGGCCTCCTTCTTCGTCTCCCGCGTGGACACGGAGATCGACAAGCGCCTGGAGGACCTGGGCGGGGAGGCCGCGGTGATGCGCGGTTCCGCCGGTGTGGCCAACGCGCAGGCGGCCTTCGGGGAGTACCTCGAGGCCTTCGGCTCCGAGCGCTTCGCCGCGCTGAAGGCCAAGGGCGCCAACGTGCAGCGGCCCCTGTGGGCCTCCACCGGCGTGAAGAACCCCGAGTACCCCGACACCCTCTACGTGGACTCCCTGGTGGCCGATCCCTGCGTGAACACCATGCCGGGCACGACCCTGGATGCCGTCGCGGACCACTCCGAGCCGGGCGCACCCCTGTCGGCCGAGTCGGCCGAGAGCGCCGAGCAGGTGCTGGAGAGGATCGCGAATGCCGGGGTGGACCTGGCCGACGTGTTCGCCTTGTTGGAGCGCGAGGGCGTCGACAAGTTCGAGAAGTCCTGGGAGGAGCTGCTCAGCACCGTGTCGGCGACGATCGACGACACGCGCGGCTGACCCCACCCGCCGCGGGGGCGGGCCGCCGATCCTGTCGGCTCGCTCTCGCGCGGTCCCCCGGGAGCCACCCCGCCCGTGGCCCCCATGCTGAAAGGACCCTTCTGTGACCGACTCCCCTGATCCCTCGCTGGGCAATCCGCTGCGCGATCCGCGCGACCGGCGGCTCCCGCTGATCGCCGGGCCCAGCTCGATGGTGATGTTCGGCGTCACCGGTGACCTGGCGCGCAAGAAGCTGCTGCCGGCGATCTACGACCTCACCCACCGCGGACTGCTGCCGCCCAGCTTCGGACTGGTGGGCTTCGGCCGCCGCGACTGGACGGACGAGGACTTCCAGGAGTACGTCCGCAAGAGCGTCTCCGAGCACGCCCGCACCCCGTTCACCGACAGTGTGTTCGAGCAGCTGCGGGGCGGCCTGCGCTTCGTCACCGGCGAGTTCGACGACAAAGCCGCCTTCGACCGGCTCACCGAGGTGGTCTCCGAGCTGGACGCCACCCGTGGCACCGGTGGCAACCACGCCTTCTACCTGTCGATCCCCCCGAGCGCCTTCCCTCAGGTGTGCTCGCAGCTGGCCGATTCGGGCCTGAACACGCCCCGGGACGGCTCCTGGCGCCGCGTGGTGATCGAGAAGCCCTTCGGGCACGACCTCGAATCGGCCCGCGAGCTCAACGACGTGGTGGAGAAGGTGTTCCGCCCGGAGGACGTCTTCCGCATCGACCACTACCTGGGCAAGGAGACGGTGCAGAACATCCTGGCGCTGCGGTTCGCCAACCAGATGTTCGAGCCCGTGTGGAACGCCACGTACGTGGACCACGTGCAGATCACCATGGCCGAGGACATCGGCATCGGCTCCCGCGCCGGCTACTACGACGGCATCGGCACCGCCCGGGACGTGATCCAGAACCACCTGCTGCAGCTGCTGGCGCTGACGGCCATGGAGGAGCCGGTCTCCTTCCGCGCCTCGGACCTGCGCGCGGAGAAGGAGAAGGTGCTCTCCGCGGTGGAGCTGCCGGAGGACCTCGCCGCGCACACCGCCCGAGGACAGTACGTGGGCGGCTGGCAGGGCGGGGAGGAGGTGGCCTCCTACCTCGAGGAGGACGGCATCCCCGCCGACTCCACCACCGAGACCTTCGCCGCGATCCGCCTGGACATCGCCACCCGTCGGTGGGCCGGGGTGCCGTTCTACCTGCGGGCCGGCAAACGGCTGGGTCGCCGGGTCACCGAGATCGCGGTGATCCTCAAGCGTGCCCCGTTCCTGCCGTTCCGCTCCACCGACACCGCGGACCTGGGGCAGAACGCGATCGTGATCCGGGTGCAGCCCGACGAGGGCGTGACCATGCGCTTCGGCTCCAAGGTGCCCGGCACCCAGATGGAGGTGAGGGATGTGACCATGGACTTCGCCTACGGCATGAACTTCACCGAGGAGTCCCCGGAGGCGTACGAGCGGCTGATCCTGGACATGCTCCTGGGCGATCCGCCGCTGTTCCCCCGCCAGAAGGAGGTGGAGCTGAGCTGGAAGATCCTCGACCCCATCACCGAGTACTGGGCCGAGAACATGAAGCCCGCCCCCTACCGCCCCGGATCCTGGGGCCCCGACACCGCACACGAGATGCTCGCCCGTGACGGGCGCACCTGGAGGCGACCGTGATCACCACCCTGACCGACACCACCGCATCGGCCGTCGAGAAGAAGATGATGGAGATGCGGGAGACCTTCGGCGCCACCACCATCGGCCGGGTCCTCACCCTCATCATCGTCGCTACCGGCGAGGACGTCGACGGACCGGTCGAGGCCGCCGTGCACGCCAGCCACGAGCACCCCGCGCGCGTGATCGTGGTGGACACCGAGCCCGATGCCGACAGCAGCGGCCTGGACGCCGAGGTGCGGGTGGGCCGCGACGCCGGGGCCGGGGAGATCGTGATCCTACGTGCCCGCGGAGAGATCCTGTACTCCCTGGACACCCTGATCATGCCGCTGCTGCTGCCGGACGCACCGATCGTCACCTGGTGGCCCGACGGCGCCCCCTCCTCTCCCGTCCACGATGTGCTGGGCTCGATGTCGCAGCGGCGCATCACCGATGCCGCCTCCTGTGAGGACCCGCTGGCCACCCTCAAGCGGCTGCGCCGCGGGTACGCTAGCGGCGACTCGGACCTCGCCTGGTCGCGGCTGACCAACTGGCGCGGTCTGGTGGCCAGCGTGTTCGAGATCCCCCCGGCCACCACGCCCTCGAGCATCCGTGTCGTGGGCCACGAGGAGGATCCCTCCGTCGTGCTGATGGCCGCCTGGCTCGAGCAGGCCCTGGACCTCGACGTCGAGATCACCGCCCCCGGCGCGGGCGAGGCCGACGGCCGCGGGGTGCTGGGTGTGCATCTCACCCGCGGCGACGGCACCATCTCCCTGGTGCGCACCCCGGGCAAGAACGGCGACGAGGATGCCATCGTGATGAGCCTGCCCGGCGATGAGTCCGGGCAGCACGTCACCCTGCCCCGCCGCTCGCTGAACGAGCTGCTGGCCGAGGAGCTGCGGCGCCTGGACCCGGACGAGGTGTACGGCGAGGTGCTCGCCCACGCCTTCAGCGGCATCGAGGACGCCGCCGTGTACGCCGGCGGCAAGCCCGATCCGCACGATCGCGTGCTCGCGGACGCCGATGCCGTGGCCGAGGCCGCCGCCGAGGATGCAGCCGGTCATCTCGCCGCGGCCCTCGCCGAGACGGGCACCGCCCACCTGGTGGTCACCGGCGGCAGCGTGGGCACCAGGGCCGCCGCGGCCCTGCCGAAGGCCCTGCAGGCCGCGGTGAAGAAGGCGGCCGACATCGAGGGGCTGCACGTGTGGTGGGGCGATGAGCGCTTCGTCGACCCCGAGTCCGAGGACCGCAACGAGAGGCAGGTGCGCGAAAGCCTGCTGGTGCCGCTGCAGGAGGCGGGGATGCCCGAGAAGAACGTGCATCCGATGCCCTCCCCCGCGGACGGCGTCTCCCGCGAGGAGGGAGCCGCCTGGTACGGGCAGCAGCTCGACCTGGCCGGCGGCGACCAGCCCTTCCGCACGCGCGGGCGTGCGTTCTTCGACGTGCTGTGGCTGGGCATGGGCCCCGATGGGCACGTGGCATCCCTGTTCCCGGAGCACCCCGATCAGCGCGAGACCGGTGCCAGCGCGGTGGGTGTGGACGACTCCCCCAAGCCTCCCGCCGAGCGCATCTCCCTCACCTGGCCGGTGCTGAACTCCGCGCGGCACGTGGGCTTCCTGGTGGCGGGGAAGGACAAGGCCGAGGCCGCGGCCCGCGCGCACGGGCAGATCGACCCGTGGATCACGCCCGCCTCAGCGGTGCGGGGGCTGGAGAGCACCGTGTGGTACCTCGATGAGGCCGCGGCGAAGGACCTCTGAGCGGGCCTCTCCAGGAAGGCCTGGGGGTCAGAGCACGCGCTCGATGATCCCCAGGCCGATGCAGCAGGCACCCCAGGCCACGGCCATGCCCACAGTGAGGCGGTTCAGGTTGCGCTCGGCGACGCCGGAGGCGCTCGCGGTGGAGGACACGCCGCCGCCGAACATGTCCGACAGGCCGCCGCCGCGCCCCTTGTGCAGCAGCACCAGCAGGACCAGCAGGAGGCTGGTCACGGCCAGCAGCACCTGCAGGATGAGCTTGATCAGGGGCAGATCCACGAGGACAGAACCTTCTTCTCGGGTGGCTCCGGGGAGCGGGCGGACCGATCCAGCATACGCCACGGGCCGGGCCCCGAAGAGGCCCGGCCCGTGTGATGCGAGCAGTGCTCGCTCAGGCTGCGGTCAGCCCTGGAAGCCGACGATCTTGGCGAACTCCTCGGCCTTCAGCGAGGCGCCGCCCACGAGGGCGCCGTCGACGTCCTCCTTGGTCATCAGCTCAGCCACGTTGGAGGACTTCACGCTGCCGCCGTACAACACCCGCAGGGCGTCGGCGGTGGCGTCCCCATGCTTGGTGCGCACCAGGTCGCGGATGGCGGCGCACACCTCCTGCGCGTCGTCCGGGGTGGCGACCTCGCCGGTGCCGATGGCCCACACGGGCTCGTAGGCCACGACGACCTTGGCGACCTCATCGGCCGAGAGACCCTCGATGCCGCCCTCGAGCTGCGCAAGGGTGTACTCCACCTGCTTGCCGGCCTTGCGCTCCTCCAGCGGCTCGCCCACGCACAGGATCGGGGACAGGCCCACCGCCAGGGCGGCCTTCACCTTGGCGCCCGTGACCTGCTCGTCCTCACCGTGGTACTCGCGGCGCTCCGAGTGGCCCACGGCCACGTAGGTGCAGCCCAGCGCCGTGAGCATGCTGCCGGAGATCTCCCCGGTGTACGCGCCGGACTCGTGCGCGGAGATGTCCTGGGCGCCGTAGGCGATGGGCAGCTTGCCGGCCTCGACGGCGGTCTGGACGGTGCGGATGTTCACGAAGGGCGGCAGCACGGCGGCCTCGACGGCCTCGGTGTCGACCTCGCGCAGGGCCTCGCCCAGCTCCTCCACCAGGGACAGGCCCTGCTTCCAGTCCAGGTTCATCTTCCAGTTGCCCGCCATCAGCGGGGTGCGGGTGGTCACTTGGTGCCCTCCTCGAGGATCGCGATGCCCGGCAGCTCCTTGCCCTCGATCAGCTCGAGGCTCGCACCGCCGCCGGTGGAGATGTGCGAGAACAGGGATTCGTCGAATCCGAGGTTGCGAACGGCCGAGGCGGAGTCGCCGCCGCCGACCACGGTGAAGCCCTCGGCCTCGGACATGGCCCTCGCCACGGCCTTGGTGCCCTCGGCGAACTTCTCGAACTCGAAGACCCCCATGGGGCCGTTCCAGAACACGGTGGCCGCATCCTCGATCTTGGAGGCGAACAGCTCGGCCGTCTTCGGGCCGATGTCCATGCCCTCCTGGTCCGCGGGGATGCCGTCGGCACCGACCACGGTGGGCTCGGCGTCGGCGGAGAACTCCGCGGCCACCACGTTGTCCACCGGCAGGATCAGCTCGACGCCCTGCTTCTCGGCGCGCTCCATGTACTCGCGCACGGTGTCGATCTTCTCCTCGTCCAGCAGGGACTGGCCGATCTCGTACCCCTTGGCCTTCTGGAAGGTGTACGCCATGCCGCCGCCGATGAGGATGCGGTCGGCCTTGCCGAGCAGGTTGTCGATCACGGCGAGCTTGTCGGCGACCTTGGCGCCGCCGAGCACCACCACAAAGGGGCGCGCGGGCTCGTCGGTCACCTTGCGCAGGGACTCGACCTCCTTGAGCACCAGCTCACCGGCGGCCGAGGGCAGCAGGGAGGCCAGCTCGTACACGGAGGCCTGCTTGCGGTGCACCACACCGAAGCCATCGGAGACATAGGCATCGCCCATGTCCGCGATGGCCTGGGCGAACACGCGACGCTCGGCCTCGTCCTTCGCGGTCTCCCCGGGGTTGAAGCGCAGGTTCTCCAGCAGGGCGATACCACCCTCCTCGAGGCCACCCACGGTGCCGCGGGCGGAATCGCCCACGGTGTCGGTGGCGAAGGCCACCTCGGTGCCCAGCAGCTCACCCAGGCGGGAGACCACGGGCTTGAGGGAGTACTTCTCCTGCGGTGCGCCCTTGGGGCGGCCCAGGTGGGAGATCACGACCACCTTCGCGCCTGCGTCCAGCAGGCGCTTCAGGGTGGGGACGGCGGCGCGGATGCGGCCGTCGTCGGTGATGGTGGTGCCGTCCAGCGGCACGTTCAGATCAGCTCGGACGATCACGCGCTTTCCGCGCAGATCTCCGAGGGAGTCGATGGTCTTGAGCACTGCGTCTCCTTCAGGAGAGTTATGAGTGGTGATGACAGCGGAGCCCGCCCGGTGCTCCACCCACAGGGCGGCGCCGGACGGGCTCCGTGAGAACCGTCAGGTTCAGAGGGACTTGCCGATGTGGACGGCGAGGTCCACGGTGCGGCAGGAGTAGCCCCACTCGTTGTCGTACCAGGAGACGACCTTGACCTGGTTGCCGATCACCTTGGTGCTGAGACCGTCGAAGATCGAGGAGTGAGGGTCGCCCTCGATGTCCTTGGAGACCAGCGGATCCTCGGAGTAGGCCAGGATGCCCTTGAGGGGGCCCTCGGCGGCCTTCTTGATGGCGGCGTTGACCTCCTCCACGGAGGTCTCCTTGGAGGCCTCGAAGGTGAGGTCGGTGACCGAGCCGGTGGGCACGGGAACGCGCAGGGCGTAGCCGTCGAACTTGCCCTTCAGCTCCGGCAGGACCAGGGCCACGGCAGCGGCGGCGCCGGTCTTGGTGGGGATGATGTTCAGGGCGGCGGCGCGGGCGCGACGCAGGTCCGAATGGGGGGCGTCGAGCAGGCGCTGGTCACCGGTGTACGCGTGCACGGTGGTCATCAGGCCCTTGACGATGCCGATCTCGTCGTTCAGCACCTTGGCCATGGGGGCCAGGCAGTTGGTGGTGCAGGACGCGTTGGAGACGATGTGGTGCTTGGCGGGGTCGTAGTCCTCGTGGTTCACGCCGAGCACGAACGTGGCGTCCTCGTTCTTCGCCGGGGCCGAGATGATGACCTTCTTGGCGCCGCCGTCGATGTGGGCCTTCGCCTTGGTGGCGTCGGTGAAGAAGCCGGTGGACTCGATGACGATGTCCGCACCGACCTCGCCCCACGGGATGTTGGCCGGGTCCTTCTCGGAGAACACCTTGAAGGTGTCGCCGTCGACGGTGATGGAGCTGTCGTCGTGGGTGACCTCACCTGGGAAGCGACCGGTGGTGGAGTCGTACTTGAACAGGTGGGCGAGGGTCTTGGTGTCGGTGAGATCGTTCACTGCGACGATCTCAAGGTCCGCGTTCTGCTGGATGGCGGCGCGCAGGAAATTGCGCCCGATACGACCGAATCCGTTGATTCCGACCTTAATGGTCACGGTTCCTCCTTGTTCACAGTGTCTCTGTGAAATATGGACGGGTGGCGCGCACGCCCTCGTACGCTCGTACGGTGCCGGCGTGAACCGACGACCGAGACGATCCTATCAATCCCTGCCGTCGGGCGACGGCGGCAATTGGTCCTCGTCCACGACTTCCTCGGTGCCTGGCACGCCCAGTTCCTCGGCGCGCTTGTCCGCCATGGCCAGCAGACGGCGGATGCGACCGGCCACGGCGTCCTTGGTCAGCGGCGGGTCGGCCAGACGGCCCAGCTCCTCGAGGCTGGCCTGCCGGTTCTCCAACCGCAGCCGCCCCGCGGAGAGCAGGTGCTCGGGGACCTCGTCGCCCAGGATCTCCAGGGCCCGCTGCACCCGCTGACCTGCGGCAACGGCTGCCCGTGCGGAGCGGCGCAGGTTGGCGTCGTCGAAGTTGGCCAGGCGGTGCGCGGTGGCCCGCACTTCGCGCCGGGTGCGGTGCTCCTCCCAGGTCAGGACGGTGCGGTGGGCTCCCATCCGGGTGAGCAGGGCGGAGATCGCATCGCCGTCGCGCAGGACCACTCGGTCGCCGCCTCGGGCCTCGCGGGCCTTGGCTGCCACCCCCAGCCTGCGCGCTGCACCCACCATCGCCAGGGCTACCTCGGGCCCCGGGCAGAGCAGTTCCAGTGCCGCGGAGCGGCCGGGCTCGGTCAAGGACCCCCGGGCCAGGAAAGCACCGCGCCAGGCGGCCTCCGCATCGACTGCGGCTCCCCCGACGACAGCCGGTGGCATGCCCCGCACGGGGCGGCCGCGCGCGTCGAGCAGGCCGGTCTGGCGGGCGAGCATCCCGCCCTCACGCTCGACCCGCACGATGTAGCGGGTGCTGCGGCGGATACCGGATGGGGCCAGCACGGCCAGTTCGGCACGATGCCCGTACATCTCGGCGATGATGCCGTGGAGCCTGCGCGCCACGGCCGCGGAGTCCAGCTCGGCCTCGACCACGACCTGCCCGCCCACCAGGTGCAGGCCACCGGCGAAGCGCAGCATCGCCGACGCCTCGGCCTTGCGTGCGGAGGGGCGGGTCACCTCCAGGTGGCTCAGCTCCTCCTTGGCGTCAGCGGTCAGGGCCATCGGTGTCCTCCTGTGCTGGGGTCGTCTCGGGCGGAGCGGCAGTGAACGGGGCAGGGTCGGCGGTGACATCCCCCACCACGTCGTCGAAGAGGTCGCGGTACGCGGCTGCCAGCCGCACCGGGTCGTGGTTCGGGGAGCCGTCCCCCACACTGACCTGGCGCAGCAGCACCCTGAGCCCTCGACGCTGCGCGGCCTGGGCGAGCTCCGAGGCGTCCTCCAGTGCCGTGGGATCGGCGATCAGGGCATCGAAGCGGGTGCCTGCCGCGTGCTCCAGCACGGCGTCCAGCAGGTTCTGGCTGGTCATCCCCTCGGCCTCCTGCTGTCCCACCGAGAGGTTCATCGTGATGCAGCGCCGCGCCGCGCTGGCCCGGATGGCCTCGGCGATCTCGGGGATCATCAGGTGCGGGAGCACCGAGGTGTACCAGGAGCCGGGGCCGACGATGATCCAGTCGGCGCGCTCGATGGCGTCCAGCGTGGCCTGGGGGACCCTCGGACGGGGCGGGTCCAGGCGCAGCGCCTCGACCTTGCCCTCCGCCGTCGCGACCTGCCATTGGCCGGCCACGGTGCGCACCGTGCCGTCGGCGCCGCGCACGTCCGCCTCGATGTCCAGGGGGTCCAGCGCCATGGGGAGCACGCGACCGCGGGCACCGAGCAGCTCGGCCATCTGGTCCAGGCCCTCGATCGGGTCCTCGAGGATCTGCCACAGGGCCACGATCATCAGGTTCCCCAGGGAGTGGCCGTCGAGCTGGCCCTCGGTGGAGAAGCGGTGCTGGATGACATCGCCCCAGATGGAGCCCCAGTCGGAGTCCTCGCACAGTGCGGCCAGTGCCATCCGCAGATCTCCGGGGGGCAGCACCGGGATCTCGTTGCGGATGCGACCGGAGGAGCCGCCGTTGTCGGCGACGGTGACCACGGCGGTGATCTCGTCGGCCAGCAGGCGCAGCGCACGCAGGTTGGAGGCCAGGCCGTGCCCGCCGCCCAGCGCGACCACGCGCATCGGCTCGTCGGGACTGTCACGACGCCCGCGGCGGGCGCTGGAGGAGCGGTCGGCGGTGCGCAGGCGGCCCCCGCCCTTGCGGTGGGCGATGCTCATTCCCGCCCCAGATCCCGGTGACGGATGCGCACGGCGTGACCCGCTCGCCGCAGCTCCTCACCGATCCGCTCGGAGATCGCCACCGAGCGGTGCTTGCCGCCCGTGCAGCCGATCGCCAGTGTGGTGGAGTGCTTGTTCTCCGTGGTGTAGCCGCGCAGCACGGGGGTGATCATCTCCAGGTAGCGGTCCACGAACTCGGCGGCGTTGGCATCTCCGAGCACGAAGTCGGAGACCTCCCGGTCGGTGCCGCGCAGCGGCTTGAGCTCGGGCACCCAGTAGGGGTTGGGGATGAAGCGGACATCGCTGACGTGGTCGGCCTCCAGGGGGATCCCGTACTTGAAGCCGAAGGACAGCATCGTCACCGTGAGCTGCTGCTCCGCCCGCGTACCGAAGGTGGAGCGCATCTTCATGGTGAGCTCATGGACGTTCAGCGGGGAGGTGTCGATGACCACGTCGGCCGTGCGGCGGTAGGGGGCCAGCAGCTCGCGCTCGCGTCGGATGCCCTCCAGCACTCCCTCCTCCCCCTGCATCGGGTGGGGTCGGCGCACGGAGTCGAACCGCCGCACCAGGGTGGCCTCATCGGCGGTCAGGAACACCAGGCGCAGCCGCACATCGGATCGGCGCAGCTGGGCGACGACGCCGGCGAGCTCGCCGAAGAACGGCCCGGAGCGGGGGTCCACCACGACGGCGAAGCGGTTGTCGCGGCCCTCGGCCGTGGCCTGCAGCTCGTACAGCGTGGGGATCAGCTGCGGGACGATGTTGTAGACCACGTACCACCCGAGGTCCTCGAGCGCGTGCGCCGCGGTCTCGCGGCCCGCGCCGGCCAGGCCGGTGATGATGATGATCTCCCCGCTCGGGCGGCGCTCCCCCGCAGCGGCGGGCGGGTCCGCCTCTGGCGCTGCGGCATCGGTGGGCGCGTCGTCGGTGCTCACGTGCTGCTCCTTCTGCTCGAGGGGGTTCTCGGGGCGGTCAGCCATCGATGATCTCACCGGTGGCCATGTCCACGGCCACGTCCTGAGGCTCATCGGATCGTAGCGCGCTGCTGATCTGTGCAGCGAGGGACGGGCCGATCCCCGCGACCTCCTGCAGCTGCTCGACCTCGGCCTCGCGGATGGCCCTCACGGTCACGAAGCGGTCCAGCAGAGCGCGGCGACGTGCCGGCCCCAGACCGGGAATGCCGTCGAGTGCGCTGGCCTGCATGGCGCGCCCCCGCTTCGAGCGGTGGTAGGAGATCGCGAAGCGGTGCGCCTCGTCCCGCAGGCGCTGCACCAGGAACAGGGCCTCGCTGGTGCGCGGCAGGATCACGGGGTGCTCGTCCCCGGGCAGCCAGATCTCCTCGAGACGCTTGGCGATCCCGGCCAGCGCGATGTCGGTGATGCCGAGCTCGTCGAGCACGCGCTGGGCCGCGGCGACCTGGGCGGGGCCGCCGTCCACCAGGATCAGCGAGGGCGGGTAGGCGAAGCGGCGCTTCTGGTCCTCGGACTCCGGCTCGGGCGGGTCCAGGTGGTGCCTCAGCCGCCGGGTGAGCACATCGTGCATGGAGGCGGTGTCGTCCCGGGCGGCGGCGCCGGTCACGGAGAACCGCCGGTACTCGCTCTTGCGGGGCAGGCCGTCCTCGAACACCACCATGGAGCCCACCACGTTGGTTCCCTGGGAGTGGGAGATGTCGAAGCACTCGATGCGCAGCGGGGGCTCTGCCAGCTCCAGCGCCTCGGCCAGGTCCTCCAGGGCCTTGGTGCGGGCGGTGAGGTCGCCGGTGCGGCGCAGGCGGTGCAGCCGCAGCGCCTCCTCGGCGTTGGCGGTGACGGTGGCCAGCAGGTCCTTCTTCTCCCCGCGGCGGGGCACTCGGATCTCGGTGCGCGCTCCCAGCAGGGCCTGGACCTGGTCCTGGTTGGCGGGGACGGAGGTGACCAGCACCTCCCGGGGGGCGGTGGCCTCCGCGTAGAGCGTGGTGAGGGCGCGCTCCATGAGATCGGCGGGGCTGGAGTCGTCGAGGATCTCGGCGATCCAGCCCCGCTGGCCCCGGATCCTGCCTCCGCGCACGTGGAAGACCTGCACGGAGGCCTCCAGCTCGTCCTGCACCATGCCCACCAGGTCGGCGTCGGTGGCGTCGGAGAGCACCACCGAGTTCTTCTCCATCACCTTGTCCAGGGCGATCAGGTCGTCCCGCAGGGCGGCCGCTGCCTCGTAGTCCATGGCCGCGGCCGCGTCCTTCATCTGCCGTTGGATGCGCCGCGTGTAGGTGGAGGTGTTGCCGGCCATGAAGTCGCAGAACTGCTCGGCCAGCTCCCGGTGCTCGGCCACGGAGATCTCGCCCACGCAGGGCGCTGCGCACTTGCCGATGAAGCCCAGCAGGCAGGGCCGCCCCGAGCGCTCGGCGCGCCGGTACACCCCGGCGCTGCACGATCGGATGGAGAACACCCGCAGCATCAGGTCGAGGGTCTCGCGGATCGCCCACACCTGCGTGTACGGGCCGAAGACGCGATCGCCCTTGCGGGGCGTGCGGCGGGTGATGTGCACCCGCGGCACCTCCTCCCCCATAGTCACCACCAGGTACGGGTAGGACTTGTCGTCGCGGAACTTGACGTTGAACCGCGGGTCGAACTCCTTGATCCAGGTGTACTCCAGGGTGAGGGCCTCCACTTCGGTGCCCACCACCGTCCACTCCACGGAGGAGGCGGTGGTGACCATGCGCCGCGTGCGCTCGTGCAGCACCGCGAGGTCCTGGAAGTAGTTGGTCAGGCGCTGCCGCAGGTTCTTCGCCTTGCCCACGTAGATCACGCGGCCGTCGTCGTCCCTGAACCGGTACACCCCCGGCGAGGTGGGGATGGACCCGGTGGCGGGCCGGTAGGTGGCGGGATCGGCCATGCTCAGCTCCTGCCGGCGCGGCCCGCCTGGAGCATCGGGGCCAGGAAGTGCCCGGTGTGGGAGCCCTTCACCTTCGCCACCTGCTCGGGGGTGCCGGTGGCGACGATCCTGCCGCCGCCCGCGCCGCCCTCGGGGCCCAGGTCGATGATGTGGTCGGCGCTCTTGATCACGTCGAGGTTGTGCTCGATCACGATCACCGTGTTGCCCTTGTCCACGAGCCCGCCCAGCACTTCCAGCAGCTTGCGGACGTCCTCGAAGTGCAGGCCGGTGGTGGGCTCGTCCAGCACGTAGGCGGTGCGGCCGTTGGAGCGCTTGTGCAGTTCGGAGGCGAGCTTGACGCGCTGCGCCTCACCGCCGGAGAGCGTCGTGGCGGACTGCCCCAGGCGCACGTACCCCAGGCCCACGTCCACCAGGGTCTGCAGCTGGCGGCGGATCGCGGGCACGGCGTCGAAGAACTCCAGCGCATCGGAGATCGACATCTCCAACACCTCTGCGACGTTCTTGTCCTTGAAGTGCACCTCGAGGGTCTCGCGGTTGTACCGCTTGCCCTTGCACACCTCGCACTGGACGTACACGTCCGGCAGGAAGTTCATCTCGATCTTCAGGGTGCCGTCGCCGGAGCAGGCCTCGCAGCGTCCCCCCTTGACGTTGAACGAGAAGCGCCCGGCGGTGTAGCCGCGCACCTTCGCCTCGGTGGTCTGTGCGAACAGGGTGCGCACCCGGTCCCACACGCCGGTGTAGGTGGCGGGATTGGAACGGGGGGTGCGGCCGATGGGCGACTGGTCCACGTGCACCACCTTGTCCAGGTGCTCCAGGCCCGTGACGCGCTTGTGCCGGCCGGGCACGACCCGGGCGCGGTTGAGCTCCTTGGCCATCACCGCGTACAGGATGTCGTTGACCAGGGTGGACTTGCCGGAGCCGGAGACGCCGGTGACGGCTGTCAGAACGCCCAGCGGGAACGTGACGTCGGTACCGCGCAGGTTGTTGGCGCGGGGGCCCACCACGGTCACCGCGCGCTCCTTGTCCACCGGTCTGCGGGTCAGCGGCAGCGGGATCTCCAACTGCCCAGCGAGGTAGCGACCGGTGAGAGAGTCGGGGTTGCGCTTGAGCTCCGCGACGGGGCCCGAGTGGACCACCCGCCCGCCGTGCTCACCGGCCAAGGGGCCGATGTCCACCACCCAGTCGGCAGCGTTGAGGGTGTCCTCGTCGTGCTCGACCACGATCAGGGTGTTGCCGAGGTCCCGCAGGCGGGTGAGGGTGGCGATCAGGCGCTCGTTGTCGCGCTGGTGCAGGCCGATCGACGGCTCGTCCAGCACGTAGAGCACGCCCACCAGCCCGGAGCCGATCTGGGTGGCCAGGCGGATGCGCTGGGCCTCACCGCCGGAGAGGGTGCCGGCGGCCCGCGCCATCGACAGGTACTCCAGGCCCACGTCCAGCAGGAAGCCCAGGCGCGCGCGGATCTCCCGCAGCACCCCGTCGGCCACGGTCATGTCCCGCTCGCTGAGCTGGAGGGAGGAGACGAACTCGTGGGCGTCGCGGATGGACAGCTCGCACACCTCGGCGATGGACCTGCCGCCCACGGTGACCGCGAGGATCTCCGGGCGCAGGCGCGCACCGTCGCAGGCCGGGCAGGGCACCTCGCGCATGAACTGCTCGTAGCGGTCCTTGGCCCAGTCGGAGTCGGTGTCCTCGTGGCGGCGGGTCAGGAAGTGCATCACGCCCTCGAAGCCGGTGGCGTAGGTGCGCTCGCGACCGAAGCGGTTGCGGTACTTCACGTGGACCTTGTAGTCCTTGCCGTGCAGCAGTGCCTCCCGTGCCCGCTCCGGCAGGGCCCGCCACGGGGTGTCCATCGAGAAGGACAGCTCCTGCGCCAGCCCCGCCATCATCTCCTGATGGTGATCGGACGAACCCATGGTCCACGGGGCGATGGCGCCCTCGGCGAGGGTGAGGTCCTCGTCCGGGATCACCAGCTCCGGATCCACCTCGAGCCGGGAGCCCAGGCCCGCGCACTCGGGGCAGGCGCCGTAGGGGGCGTTGAAGGAGAAGGCCCGCGGTTCGATGTCGTCGATGACCAGCGGGTGGTCGTTGGGGCAGGAGCGCTTCTCGGAGAACCGCCGTGAGCGGCCCGGATCATCCTCCGGCAGGTCCACCAGGTCCACGATCACCAGTCCCTCGGCGAGGCGCAGGGCGGTCTCCACCGAATCGGTCAGGCGGCGGCGGGCATCGGGCTTGGCCGCCAGGCGGTCGACCACCACCTCGATGGTGTGCTTGAGCTTGCGGTCGAGGGTGATCTCCTCGTCCAGGCGCCGCACCGCGCCGTCGATGCGGGCGCGCGCGTACCCCTGGGAGCGCAGTGCGCTGAGCAGCTCGATGTGCTCGCCCTTGCGGCCCCGCACCACCGGAGCCAGCAGCTGGAAGCGGGTGCCCGGCTCCTGCTCGAGCAGGGTGTCCACGATCTGCTCGGCCGAGCTGGAGCGCACCTCCTCGCCGCACACAGGACAGTGCTGGATCCCGGTGCGGGAGAACAGCAGGCGCAGGTAGTCGTACACCTCGGTGATGGTGCCCACCGTGGAGCGGGGGTTGCGGTTGGTGGACTTCTGGTCGATCGACACCGCCGGGGAGAGCCCCTCGATGAGGTCCACCGAGGGCTTGTCCATCTGGCCCAGGAACTGGCGGGCGTAGCTGGACAGCGACTCGACGTAGCGGCGCTGCCCCTCGGCGAAGATGGTGTCGAAGGCCAGGGAGCTCTTCCCGGACCCCGACAGCCCCGAGAACACCACCAGCTGATTGCGGGGGATCTCGATGTCGATGTTCTTCAGGTTGTGCTCACGGGCACCACGGACGACCAGCGTTTCAGTCACCGGCCCATCCTACGAGCGGGCACTGACGCACGAGGAGGTGCCGACCGGAGATACTTCTGACATGGACACGAGAGAGTACGACGGTCATGTCGAGCCCGGCGGGCCCTCCGCCACCCGCCTCTGCTCCACGCTCACCATCCGCAAGGCCTCGGTGGGAGGGATGGACAACAACGCGTATCTGCTCACGTGCCGGGTCTCCGGCGCCCAGCTGCTGATCGATGCCGCGGCGGATGCGCCGCGCCTGCTGGAGCTGGTGCGCGAAGGGTCCTCGACCGCACGCCTGGACACCATCGTCACCACCCACAGCCACCACGACCACGTCGGTGCCCTGGCCGCGATGGTGGGCGCCACCGGTGCCCGCACCGCCGCAGGCGCCGAGGACGCCCCCGACATCCGCATCCCCACCACCACCCTGCTGCGGCACGGCGACGTGGTCCGCGTGGGCGTCAACGATCTCGAGGTAATCGCCCTGCGCGGCCACACCCCGGGCTCGGTGGCACTGCTGTGGCGGGGTGAGGAGGACGGCGACCATCTGTTCACCGGTGACTCCCTGTTCCCCGGCGGCGTCGGTGCCACCCAGGGCGACAGCGAGAGGTTCCAGCAGCTCCTGGACGACGTCGAGGAGCGCATCTTCGACCGCCTCGGCGACGACACCTGGGTGTACCCGGGCCACGGGGACGACACCACCCTGGGCGAGGAACGGCCGCAGCTGCCCGAGTGGCGCGAGCGGGGCTGGTGATCACGACCCCCACCGATCACGGCAGGCGGCAGTCGCTGTTCTCCGCCGAGTTCCGCCGCTCCACGCTGGCGCTGGCGGCGCTGCCGTTCCTGGTGGCCTTCGAGGCCCTCGCCGTCTCCACGGTGATGCCGCGAGCGGCGGAGGAGCTGGGCGGCCTCTCGCTGTACCCCCTGGTGTTCGCGGCCCCACTGGCCACCAGCCTGGTGAGCATCGTGGTGGCCGGCACCTGGAACGACCGTCAGGGCCCGATGCGGGTGATGACGGCGGGGCTGGTGGTGTTCTGCGCCGCTCTGTTGATGGTGGGGCTGGCCCCCTCGATGAGCGTGCTGGTGGCCGGGCGGGGCCTGCAGGGCCTGGGCATGGGGCTGGTGACGGTGTCCCTGTACGTGCTGATCGCCCGGCTGTACCCGCCGCACCTGCAGCCGCGGATGTTCACCGTGCTCTCGGCAGCGTGGGTGGTGCCGGGGCTGGTGGGACCGGCGCTGGCGGGGTGGGTCACCGAGACCGTGGGCTGGAGGATCGTGTTCCTGGCGGTGCCGCTGCTGGTGGTGCCGGCGAGGCTGCTGCTGCAGGACCCGACGGGCGCGGCCTCCGTGCCCGGTGATGCCTCGGCCGACGACGGTGCGACCTCGCGCGCACCTCGGCCCCCGGTGCTGGCGGCCTGCGCTGCAGCCCTGGGGGTGGCCGCGCTGTCGGTGATCGGCGAGCAGGCCGACGGCTCGCTCTCCCCCGTGACCGTGGCACTGCTGGCGGTGGCCGTCGCCGTCGTGGTCGTCGCCGTGCCGCGCCTGCTGCCGCGCACCGTGCTGCTGTCCCCGGACCGGGTGGGGCGCCTGGTGCTGGCGCGCGGCGTGCTGGCGGCCTCGTTCGTGCTGGCTGAGGTGTACCTGCCTCTGCAGCTGGTGGCGCGGTACGGGATGAGCGCGGCCCACGCCGGCCTGATCCTCACCGTCACCACCATTACCTGGTTCACCGGTTCGTGGATGGCGGGCCGGGAGATGCTGCCCGAACGGGTGCGCATCTCCGCGGGGGCCGCGGCGATGGCGGTGGGCACGGCCGCGACCGCGGCAGTGCTGCTCACGCACCACTCCCCCTGGCTGGCCGGGCTGACCTGGTGCCCGACCGGGCTGGGCATGGGCCTTTCCTACACCTCCACCTCGATCCTCACCATGCGCCGCTCCCATGCCTCCCGGCAGGGTCGCAACTCCGCCGCGCTGCAGATGGCGGAGGCGCTCGCGCAGGCGGTGATGCTGGCCCTGACGGGTGTGGCCTTCCAGCTGCTGCTGCAGCGGCACGGCGAGACCTCTCCCGCTCCCTACGGTGCGGTGCTCGCGGCGGCGACCGCGCTGGCCGTCCTCGCGATGATGGTGGGGGTGGCGGTGCGTCGTCGGGCGCCGCAGCGGCCCCCGGGTCTGCGCGGGGGCCGCTAGGCGATCGGTCGGTCTCGCGCGCTCAGTGCGCGGTGTGCAGCTCCGGCTCCGGCAGTCCGCGCCGGGCCCGCACCCGACGGGAGAGCTGCTCGGCCGCGCGCAGTGCCGTGTACACCATCTCCGCGGTCACCTCGAAGGGCATCGCGTGGATGGTCTCGCCCTCCACCACCGCCGCCTCGGAGACGGCGCGCAGCTCCTTCTCGTCCTCCAGCGTCAGGCCCACCTCGGTGAGGGTGGTGGGCAGGCCCACCAGGGTGCTGAACTCGATGAAGTCCTCGATCTCCTCGCGCTCGGCTCCCTCCAGGATGAGCTGCACCGTGGTGCCCAGGTTGACCTTCTCCCCGTGGGTGAGGCCGTGGGTCTGCGGGGCGGCGGTCAGGGCGTTGTGGATCGCATGGGCCGCGGCGAGGCCCCCGGACTCGAAGCCCAGCCCGGACAGCAGGGTGCAGGCCTCCACGGTGGCCTCCAGGGCGGGGGTGACGGCCTTCGCCTCGACGGCATCGATGGCGGCCAGTGCGTTCTCGTGCAGCAGCTCCCAGGCCAGGTGCGCCAGTGCGGTCGCCGAACGGGTGGGGCGTGCACCGGCCATGGTGTCGCTGCGTCCTCGCGCGGTGGCGCGAGCCTCGATCCAGGTGGCCAGGGCGTCACCGATGCCGCCCACCAGGAAGCGCACCGGGGCGTTCGCGACCACCGCGGTGTCGATCAGCACCAGGTCGGGGTTGCGGGGGAAGAAGCGGTACTCCAGGAACTCGCCGTCCTCGGTGTAGATCACCGAGAGGGCCGAGGTGGGAGCATCGGAGGAGGCGGCGGTGGGGACGGACGCCCAGCGGATGTCGGCCAGGTGACCGGCGGCCTTGGCGGCGTCGATGGCCGAGCCGCCGCCCAGGCCCACGATCACTCCGTGGCTGCCGGAGCGGATCTTCTCCACCAGGGAGTCCACGGCCTCGGGGGTGGCGTAGCGACCGAAGCCCACGCGCTCGAAGGCGATGTCGGCGGCCTTCAGTCCGGCGCTGACGGACTCGCCGACCAGGTCCCACACGGTGTCGTCGGCCACGATCAAGGGGTTTGCGCCGAGCGGGGCCAGATGGGTGCCGAGCTCCTCGAGCACGCCGGGTCCCTGCACGTACGTCGAGGGGCTGGTGAAGATGGTGGTGGGCATGGGGAGGACCTCCGTTGTTAAGCAATTTACAAGGCGGTGATGTCAGCGTATTCCCGGTGCGTGGCCGGCCGCCAGAGGTCGGAGGTCCCGGATGTCAGTACTGTGGTTCCCGAGCCGAGAGGACGGGGGTGGGATGCGAACGGACCGACCTCCTCCACCCCCGCGCAGCGCTGCCGCGCGCTGGTGCGTGCTGGGAGGGTTGCCGAACGGCCGCCTCGCCCTGGTGGAGCTCACGGCCGACGGCAGCCCCATCAGCACCACGCAGCTCGATGCCGCACAGCTCCCGGAGCTGGTGGCGCAGCAGGAGGGCGCCGCCCGCCGTGACGGGGCCTCGCCACCGCGCTGGGTGTGGGCCGATGCCGCCGCGTGGTACCCGCAGCTGCTCGCCGCCGGGATCCGCGTGGAGCGCTGCCATGACCTGCGCCTGGTGCACACGATCCTGCGGCATTCGCAGCGCGTGCAGGATCACGCGCCGATCCGCGGCGCCGACGCCTGGGACGTGCCCGTGCTGCCCCCGGTCACGGAGTCACCGTCGGCCGGGGCCACCCTGTTCGACGTGGACAACGGCACCGCCGCGCGCGGTGCCGTGCCCGCGGGCATCGACGAGGTCCTCGCCGAGTTCACCCGTCAGCGCGCCGCCATCGAGAGCGCGAGGGAGCTGAGCAGTGACCGGGCTCGGCTGCGACTGCTGGTCGCAGCGGAGTCCGCGGGTGCGCTGATCGCCGCAGAACTGCAGGCCGCCGGGATCCCTTGGGACGTCGCCGAGCACGATCGCATCCTCACCGAGCAGCTGGGGCCCCGGCCTCGCTTCGGGCAGGTGCCGGAGCTTGTGGCGCACAAGGCCGCGCAGGTGCGGGACGCTCTGGGCGATCCGCTGCTGAGCATCGAGTCCCAGCCGCGGCTGCTGCGCGCTCTGCACCGGGCCGGTGTCGACGTGCGGTCAACCTCGCAGTGGGAGCTCATGGGGCACGGGCATCCCGCGATCGCGCCGCTGCTGCAGTACAAGAAGATGGTGCGGCTGCTGACGGCGAACGGGTGGGCGTGGATGGACGAATGGGTGCACGAGGGCCGGTACCGGCCGGTGTACGTCCCCGGGGGCGTGGTCACCGGGCGGTGGGCCTCCAGCGGCGGTGGCGCGCTGCAGATCCCCCGTCAGCTGCGACCCGCGCTGCGCGCCGACCCCGGGTGGCGCCTGGTCAGTGCCGACGTCGCCCAGCTGGAGCCGCGGGTGCTGGCGGCAATGGCGAACGACCAGGGCATGATCAGGGCCGGGGCCGGCACCGACCTGTACGCGGGGATCGTCGCCGCGGGCGTGGTGGCCACCCGCCAGGAGGCGAAGGTGGGGGTGCTGGGTGCCCTGTACGGCGGCACCACCGGGGACAGCGGCCGGATCGTTCCGCGACTGCGGCGCACGTTCCCGCGGGCGATGGCCCTGGTGGACGACGCCGCTCGGCTGGGCGAGGCCGGGGGCACGGTATCGACCTGGCTGGGCCGCTCCTCTCCCCCGGCCGATGCCGCGTGGACCTCGGCACAGCAGGCCGCGAACCTGCCCGACGCCTCGACTGCCGAACAGGAGCGGACCCGCCGCTCGGCGCGCGATCGGGGACGCTTCACCCGCAACTTCGTGGTGCAGGGCACCGCCGCGGAATGGGCACTGAGCTGGATGGCCGGGCTGCGACTGGCCCTGTCGCGCTTCGAGGAGGTGCCGGAGAATCAGGCGGCGCGGGCGTCAGGTCCCGCGTTCGCGCGCCGCGCGCACCTGGCGTTCTTCCTGCACGACGAGGTGATCGTGCACGCTCCCGCCGCGGAGGCCGAGCAGGCCGCTCACGCCATCCAGGAAGCGGCCGACGCGGCCGGGCTCCTGCTGTTCCCCGGCAGCGGTATCGACTTCCCCCTGGACCTCGCGATCACCGAGCGCTCCGAGGAGAAGTGAGCGGTCAGGAGGAGCGCTGCACGCGCCGCAGCTCCTTCTTCAGCTCCTGCACCTCGTCGCGCAGGCGGGCAGCAACCTCGAACTGCAACGACTCCGCCGCCTGGTGCATCTGGGCGGTGATCTCGTCGATCATGCCGGTGAGCGCACCCACCGGGTCGTCTCCCAGGTCCACGGTGCGGCCGCTGACCGCGTCGATCGCATTGGCGCGGGCACGGTCCCGGGCCACCCGCTCCTTGCCGGAGCGGTAGTCGGTGGACATCAGGGTGTCGGTGTCGATGTCCTCCCGGGCCAGCATGTCGGTGACGTCCGCGATGCGCTTGCGCAGCGGGGTGGGGTCTATCCCGTGCTCGGTGTTGTACGCGATCTGCTTCTCACGGCGACGGTTGGTCTCGTCGATCGCCGACTGCATCGACTCGGTGACGGTGTCCGCGTACATGTGCACCTGCCCGGAGACGTTGCGGGCGGCACGGCCGATGGTCTGGATCAGCGAGGTGCGCGAGCGCAGGAAGCCCTCCTTGTCGGCGTCGAGGATCGACACCAGCGACACCTCGGGCAGGTCCAGGCCCTCGCGCAGCAGGTTGATGCCCACCAGCACGTCGAACTCGCCCTTGCGCAGGGACCGCAGCAGCTCCACGCGACGCAGGGTCTCCACGTCGGAGTGCAGGTACTGCACCCGCACGCCGTTCTCCAGCAGGTAGTCGGTGAGGTCCTCGGCCATGCGCTTGGTCAGGGTGGTGACCAGGACGCGCTCATCGGCGGCGACCCGCTTCTCGATCTCCTCGCGCAGATCGTCGATCTGTCCCTTCACGGGTTTGACGATCACCTCGGGGTCGACCAGGCCGGTGGGGCGGATGATCTGCTCGACCACGCCGTGCGACCGCTCCAGCTCGTAGTCCGCGGGAGTGGCGGAGAGGTAGACCGTCTGCCCGGTGCGCTCGGTGAACTCGCCGAAGGTGAGGGGCCGGTTGTCCAGGGCGCTGGGCAGGCGGAACCCGAAGTCCACCAGCGTGCGCTTGCGGGAGCGGTCCCCCTCGAACATGGCACCGATCTGCGGGATCGTCACGTGGGATTCGTCGACCACCAGCAGGAAGTCCTCGGGGAAGTAGTCCAGCAGAGTGTTGGGCGGCGTGCCCGGGCCGCGGCCGTCCAGGTGGCGGGAGTAGTTCTCCACGCCGTTGGTGCTGCCCGTCTGCCGCAGCATCTCCAGATCGTGGCCGGTGCGCATCCGCAGGCGCTGCGCCTCCAGCAGCTTCTGCTGGCTCTCGAGCTCCTCCAGTCGCTCTCCCAGCTCCACCTCGATCGAGTCGATCGCGCGGGCCAGGCGCTCGGGACCGGCCACGTAGTGGGAGGCCGGGAACACGTGGATCTGATCCTCCTCGCGGATCACCTCACCGGTCATGGGGTGCAGCGTGTACAGGGCGTCGATCTCGTCGCCGAAGAACTCGATGCGCAGTGCGAGCTCCTCGTACATGGGGATGATCTCGACCGTGTCGCCGCGCACCCGGAAGGTGCCGCGCTCGAAGGCCACGTCGTTGCGGTCGTACTGCATGTCCACGAAGCGGCGCAGCAGCTCGTCACGGTCCAGGGCGTCCCCGCGGGAGAGCCGCACCATGCGGTCCACGTACTCCTGGGGGGTGCCCAGGCCGTAGATGCAGGACACGGAGGAGACCACCACCACGTCGCGCCGGGTGAGCAGGGAGTTGGTGGCGCTGTGGCGCAGTCGCTCCACCTCCGCGTTGATGGAGGAGTCCTTCTCGATGTAGGTGTCCGACTGCGGGACGTACGCCTCGGGCTGGTAGTAGTCGTAGTACGAGACGAAGTACTCCACCGCGTTGTGGGGCAGCAGCTCGCGGAACTCGCTGGCCAGCTGGGCGGCGAGGGTCTTGTTGTGGGCCATCACCAGGGTGGGCCGCTGCAGCTGCTCGATCAGCCAGGCGGTGGTGGCGCTCTTGCCGGTGCCGGTGGCGCCCAGCAGCACCACGTCCTGCTCGCCGCGGTTGATCCGCTCGGTGAGCTCCTTGATGGCCTGCGGCTGATCGCCGGAGGGCGTGTAGTCCGAGACGACCTCGAAGGGGTGCTCGGCGCGGACCAGATCGGTGACAGGACGCATGCGTCGATGCTACGTCGCGGTGCTGACGAACCGCCCTGTGCCGTTGCGCGCACCGGTACTCGACCCCCGCGCCTGCGCGATGATGCGCGCACGTTCGAGTGCCCTCAGTGACCGCTCCCGCAGCTCCTGGATCCCGGCGTTGTTGAGGATCAGCAGGTGGCAGCGATGGATCCGCTCCAGATCGGTCACCTGGGCGGCCATCACCGACTCGACGTAGCCGCGATCACGGCCGCGGTCGCGCACCACTCGGTCGATGCGGTCGCGGTGACGGGCGATCACCCCGGCCACCGCGTCGTACTCGCCCTCGCGATGCTTCTCCAGCAGCAGGGGGTTGTCGTGCACCACCAGCGCCGCGCCCGCCGCGCGAGCGGCCTCCTCCTCGGCACGCACCGCCGCGTCGACCCGCCCCAGCACGATCGCCTCGAGATCCGCTCGCGCCCGGGCATCGGCGAACACCAGGGTGGCCAGGGCAGAGCGGTCGATGGTGCCGTCGGGCGCCCGGTACTCCTCCCCGAAGCGCGCCACGGCCTCCTCCACACCGGCGCCGGGCACATCCAGCACGGCCCGTGAGTGCGCATCGAGATCGATCACCGTGTGCCCGGTCTCGCGCCAGATGCGCGCCACCGTGGACTTCCCGGAGCCGATACCACCGGTCAGCCCGATGCGCAGGAGCGGTCGCTGAACACTGCTCATCCCCCGATGCTACGGGCACTCGCGCCGATGGGGCGTCACCTTCGCCACGTGCAGGCGCGCAGCACGGCCATCACCGCGGGATCAGCATTACCGTCATCACGTGGACCCGCTCGAACTGCTGATCACCAACGACGTGCTGCGCGCCCTGGACCTGCTGGGCGTGTTCGTGATGGGCGTGGCCGCCGGTGGTCTGGCGGCCCGGCTCAACTTCGACGCCATGGGCTTCGCGATCATCGGGATCATCGCGGGGCTGGGCGGTGGCCTCGTTCGCGACCTGATCCTCGACTACGGGGTGCCCGCCGCGTTCTCCGGCCCCTGGTACCTCACCTGCGCCCTGGCCGGCTCCGCCTTCGCCTTCGTGGTGAACTCCGAGCGCGCCTGGTGGCGCCGCATCGTCACGGGAATGGACATCACCGCCATGGGACTGTGGGCGGCCACGGGCACCGCGAAGTCCCTGGGCTACGGGCTGGACGTGCTCCCGGCGATCCTGCTGGGGCTCACCAGTGCCACCGGTGGCGGCATCATGCGCGATGTCCTGGTGGGCCGCATCCCGGCCGTCTTCGGCGGCGGGCCGCTGTACGCCACCGGTGCCGTGGTGACGGCGGTGCTGACCTGGGCGGTGGTGGCTCTCGGCCTCGACGCCGTCTGGGTGGTGGTCGCGGCGGCCGCCGGCTCCGGTCTGGCGATGCTGGCCGCCTGGCGCCGCTGGACTCTGCCCGCTCACAGCGAGTGGGAGGTCACGATGTCCGCCACCCAGCTGAAGTCCATGGTGCGCAGGATCCGTCGGGCCGAGCGCGCGAAGGTGGCAAAGGAGACCGGGGCGATCTCCATCGTGGATGCGAACGAGGACGATCTCGCGGCTGATTCCAACTACGAGGAGAGCGCCGAGGAGTACGCCACCCGGATCCTCGGGGAGGAGGGCCCCGATCTGATCCCTGAGGCGGTGGAGGACACCCCCGTCGACCAGGAGATCAAGGAGCAGGTCGAGGAGAAGGTGGACGAGAGGATCGAGGAGAAGGTCGACGAGGAGATGCAGGCCGAGGAGGGCGCCTGGGTGCGGAAGGGCCAGGACGGCGAGGAGATCCCCGACCCCATCGGGCACTGAGACCCGGGTCCGCTCTCAGGGACGCAGCAGCTCCAGCATCCGCTCCACGTCATCGACCGCGAGCTGGCCGGGGGCCGAGGCCTCCCCGGCCGTCGCGAACGTCGCGGCCGAGCCGAACGCCTCCGCGGCCACGCGGCTGACCGCGCCCAGCGACCCCATGCTGATCGCGATGTGGGGCCCCTCCTGCGCGGCCGCGACCCGGGTGCTCGCGGCCAGCAGGCGCAGCACGTCCTGCGGGTGCTGCGGCATGACGGCCACCTTGGGCACGTCGACGCCCATGCGTCGCTGAGCCTGCAGCAGCGCCACCAGCTCGTCCTCGCCGGGTGTGGCCCCGAAGTCGTGGAAGGAGCCCACGACGACCGCGCGATGCTGCTGCGCTGCCCTCACCACCCGCTGCACCACCTCGGGATCCCGCGACGTCTCCACGTCCACCATGTCCGCATGCCCGGTGGAGACCACCGCCTCCAGCAGGTCCCCCAGCTCGTGATCGGTCAGCGCGCGCCCCCCGCCCTCCGCGGCGGTGCGCAGGGTGACCAGCAGGCAGCGCTCCTCACCGATGCTCTCCCGCAGCTGGGGCAGCAGGTTCCGTACCGCGTCCCGGTGCTCGACGGTCCCCGAGCCCGGCGCGTACAGGTCGGTGCGCCATTCCAGGACCCGTGCAACGGTGCCTGCGGCGGCGGCCGCCTGATCGAGGACCACCTGCTCCTGCGCCCCCGTGAGCGGGACGATGATCTCGGGGCGGCCTGCCCCGAGCTCCACCCCCCGCACGGTCACCGTCGCCCCCATGGTCACTCCTGGGTGATGGCGGCGTAGGCGGACAGCAGCAGGGCAGGGTCCGGTCCCTCCAGGCGGGAGGGGCGGCCGATCCGGTCCAGCACCACGAAGCGCAGCAGGCCGGCACGGGTCTTCTTGTCGCGCTTGATGGAGTCCTCCAGCTTGGGCCACTGCCGGCCCCGGTAGGTGATCGGCAGGCCGAGCGAGGTGAGGACGTCCCGGTGGCGGTCCACCTCGGCCTCGGAGAGCTTGCCGGCCAGGTGGGACAGCTCGGCGGCGAACATCATGCCCACGGCCACGGCTGCACCGTGGCGCCACTGGTAGCGCTCATTGCGCTCGATGGCATGGGCGAGGGTGTGCCCGTAGTTGAGGATCTCCCGCTCCCCCGCTTCACGCAGATCGGCGGAGACCACCCGTGCCTTGACCCGGATGGATCGCTCCACGATCTCCCGGAACGCATCCGAGGCGATGTCCAGGCATGCGGCCGGGTCCTTCTCCACGATCTCCAGGATCCGCTGGTCCTCGATGAAGCCGGCCTTGACCACCTCGGCCAGGCCCGCGGCGACGTCGTTCGCGCCCAGTCCCGCCAGCACGTCGAGATCCGCGACCACCGCGATCGGCGGGTGGAAGGCACCCACCAGGTTCTTGCCCTCGGCGGTGTTGATCCCGGTCTTGCCGCCCACGGCGGCATCCACCATGGCTGCGACCGTGGTGGGGATCTGCAGCACGTCCACGCCGCGCAGCCAGGTGGCGGCCACGAAGCCGGCCAGGTCCGTGGCGGCGCCGCCGCCGAGACCGACGATCAGGTCGGTGCGGCCGATCTCGGCCTGCCCGCACACCTGCCACAGGAACCCGGCCACCTGGGCCGTCTTGGCCTCCTCACCGTCGGGCACCTCGGCCAGGAACGCCTGCCGGGCGCCCGTGGACAGCGCCTCCCGCAGCTCCTCGGCCACGGTGCGCAGGCTGGGCTGGTGCACCACCACGATGCGTCGCACCCGCTCGGGAACATGGGCCGGGACCTCCCGCAGCAGGCCGCGCCCGATGGTGACGTCATAGCCGCCAGTCGGGGTGGTGACGGGAATGGTCGTGGAGCTCACGGACTCACCTTCGCTTCGCGTTCGAGGATCAGGTCATGGATGCGGCGGGCGACGGCCGCCGGCGGGCTGCCGTCGGAGTCGACGGTCCAGCATGCCAGGTCGCGGTAGCGCGGCATGCGGCGCTCGCTGATCTCGCGCCAGCGGCGCAGCGGGTCCTCGCCGCTGAGCAGCGGCCTGTCCTGTGCACGGCGGAGCCGCGCCTGCACGATCTGCTCGTCGACCTGCAGCAGCACCACCGGGCAGCCCCGCAGCAGTGCCGCCGATTCCGGTCGCGTCGGGGCCCCGCCGCCCAGGGCCAGCACCCCGGTGCGGGTGGAGAGGGCCACCGCCAGCAGCTGTGCCTCCAGGTCGCGGAAGTGGTCCTCGCCGTCCTCGGCGAAGATCTGCGGGATCGGCTTGCCTGCCTCCTGCACGATCAGGGCGTCGAGGTCGGCGAAGGGCTCGCGAAGCCGACGCGCGAGTTCGCGGCCCACGGCCGTCTTCCCGGCGGCCATCGGCCCGATCAGCACGGCGGTGAGCGCGGTGGGGCTCACCGCGCCCCTTCGCGCGGCTGAGCGAGCACCGCCTGCAGCTCGTCGGTGCCCTCGAGATGGGCGCGGATCTCGGCGATGCTGTCCCCACCGGTCTTCTCCAGCAGCGCATCGGCCAGGGTGAGCGCCACCACGGCCTCGGCGATGACGGCCGCGGGGGCGACCGCGCAGACGTCGGAGCGCTGGTGGTTGGCGGTGGCCTGTTCGCCGGTGGCGACGTCCACGGTGCGCAGTGCCCGGGGAACGGTGGAGATGGGCTTGAGCGCCCCCCGCACTCGGATCACCTGGCCGTTGCTGATGCCGCCCTCGAGGCCGCCGGCACGGTTGGAGCCGCGATGGATGCCCCCGGCGGCGTCCTTTCCGGAGCCTGCCAGGATCTCGTCGTGCGCAGCGGAGCCCCGGCGGGCGGCGGTGGCGAACCCGTCACCGATCTCCACCCCCTTCATCGCCTGGATGGACATGATCGCCTGGGCCAGGCGGCCGTCGAGCCGCCGGTCCCACTGGGTGTGCGAGCCCAGCCCCACGGGCACCCCGTAGGCGAGCACCTCGACCACACCGCCCAGGGTGTCCCCCTCGGACTTGGCCGCATCGACCTCGGCGACCATGGCCGTCGAGGTGGCAGGGTGGTGGCAGCGCAGCGGATCGGCATCCAGCGCCTCGACGTCGTCCGGGGTGGGCAGCGGTGCGTCCTCGGGCACGCGCACGGGGCCGACGGACAGGGTGTGGGAGACCAGGCGGATCCCGGCGGCCTGCTCCAGCAGCGCGGCGGCGACCCGACCGGCCACCACCCGGGCCGCGGTCTCCCGGGCGCTGGCGCGCTCCAGCACGGGCCTGGCCTCGGTGAAGCCGTACTTGAGCATCCCGGCGAGGTCGGCATGGCCGGGGCGGGGGCGGGTCAGCGGCTTGTTGCGTGCGATCTCCCGCTCGTCCCCGGTGCCGGCGTCGATCAGCAGGTCCTCCCGGGCCACGGGATCGGCGCTCATCACCTTCTCCCACTTGGGCCACTCCGAGTTGCCGATCTCCACCGCCAGGGGGGAGCCGAGGGTGAGCCCGTGCCGGATCCCGCCGTGCACGGTCAGGGCGTCCTGCTCGAACTTCTGGCGGGACCCGCGGCCGTGGCCGAGGCGGCGCCGGGCCAGGGCGTCCCGCAGGTCCTGGGTGGTCAGCTCGATCCCGGCGGGGACGCCGTCGAGCAGGGCGATGAGGGAGGGGCCGTGGGATTCCCCGGCGGTGAGCCAACGCAGCATGGAGGCGATTCTCCCACGTCTGACCGGTGGTGGGCCCGGGGGTCCGCTCCGTGGTGCGCCGTGCCTGTTCCCGGTGGGTCGCCGGGTCAGTCCTCCCCGAGTTCCTGCGCCCTGCTGGGCGACATCTGCTCCACCAGCGGTACCACCTGTTCGATGGAGGGGAGCACGGCGGTGGGCCGGTACGGGAAGCTGGTGATCGCCTCGGCCCGGGTGGAACCGGTGAGCACCAGGATGGAGCGCAAGCCAGCCTCGAGGCCGGACTTCACGTCGGTGTCCATGCGGTCGCCGATCATCACCGTCGTCTCGGAGTGCGCCTCGATGCGGTTCAGTGCGGTGCGCATCATCAGCGGGTTCGGCTTGCCGACGTAGTACGGCTCGATGCCGGTGGCCGCGGTGATCATGGCGGCCACGGCCCCGGTGGCCGGCAGCGGGCCGGCGGGGCTGGGGCCGGTCACGTCAGGATTGGTGGCGATGAACTTCGCGCCCTCTCCCACCAGGCGGATGGCGCGGGTGATGGCCTCGAAGGAGTAGGTGCGGGTCTCCCCCAGCACCACGAACTCCACGTCCACGTCCGAGAGGATGAAGCCCTCATCGTGCATCGCGCTGGTGAGGCCGGCCTCGCCGATCACGTAAGCGGTGCCGCCCGGGGACTGCTCGGACAGGAACCGCGCCGTAGCCAGGGCACTGGTCCACAGCGCGTCCTCCTCCAGGTCGATCCCCGCGCGGGCCAGCCTCGCCCGCAGGTCCCGCGGGGTGAACATCGAGTTGTTGGTGAGCACCAGGAAGCGGCGCCCGCAGCGCGCCAGCTCGGAGATGAACTCGGCGGCGCCGGGCAGGGCCTCCTCCTCGTGCACCAGCACGCCGTCCATGTCGGTGAGCCAGGAGTGGATGGGACGTTCCTCGAGTGCAGTGGTCATGGATCCAGTCTCGCACCGATCGCGCTCGCGCCCCAGCCCTGCCCCAGCCCAGCACCGTCCCAGCCACGCGCGGGTGGATCCTCCGCACGCACGACGACGGGGCGCCACCCGAAGGTGACGCCCCGTCGTACTGCTGGGATCAGCCGGCGATCAGTTGCCGGTGAGCTTGGCGCGCAGAGCGGCCAGGGCCTCGTCGGAGGCCAGGGTGCCCTCGTCGGAGGAGGAGGACTGGTAGGAGGACTGGCTCGCCGGAGCGGACTCCGAGGAGGACGAGGTGGAGGCGGCAGCCGGAGCGTTCGCGGACTCCTCGTCGGCCTTGATGGCCTCGGCGACCTGGGTCTTGTGGGCGGTCCAGCGCTCGTAGGCGGCCGCGTACTGGGCCTCCCACTCCTCGCGCTGGCTGTCGTAGCCCTCGAGCCACTCGTTGGTCTCCGGGTCGAAGCCCTCGGGGTACTTGTACTCGCCGTTCTCGTCGTACTCGGCGGCCATGCCGTACAGGGCCGGGTCGAAGGTGGTGTCGTCACCCTCGGGGTCCACACCCTCGTTGGCCTGCTTGAGGGACAGGGAGATCCGGCGACGCTCGAGGTCGATGTCGATGACCTTGACGAAGACGTCCTGGTCGACGGTGACGACCTGCTCGGGCAGGTCCACGTGGCGCTGGGCCAGCTCGGAGATGTGCACCAGGCCCTCGATGCCGTCCTCCACGCGAACGAACGCACCGAAGGGCACCAGCTTGGTGACCTTGCCCGGCACGACCTCGCCGATCGCGTGGGTGCGGGCGAACAGCTGCCACGGGTCCTCCTGGGTCGCCTTCAGCGACAGGGAGACGCGCTCGCGGTCCATGTCGACGTCCAGGACCTCGACCTTGACCTTCTGGCCCACCTCGACGACCTCGGAGGGGTGGTCAATGTGCTTCCAGGACAGCTCGGAGACGTGCACCAGGCCGTCGACGCCGCCCAGGTCCACGAAGGCACCGAAGTTGACGATCGAGGAGACGACGCCCTCGCGCACCTGGGACTTCTGCAGGGTCTGCAGGAAGTCGGAGCGGACCGCGGACTGGGTCTCCTCCAGGTAGGCGCGGCGGGAGAGCACCACGTTGTTGCGGTTCTTGTCCAGCTCGATGATCTTGGCCTCGATCTCCTGGCCGACGTAGGGCTGCAGGTCGCGCACGCGGCGCATCTCGACGAGGGAGGCCGGGAGGAAGCCGCGCAGGCCGATGTCGACGATGAGGCCGCCCTTGACCACCTCGATGACGTGGCCGGTGACGACGCCCTCGTCCTCTTTGATCTGCTCGATCGTGCCCCAGGCCCGCTCGTACTGGGCGCGCTTCTTGGACAGGATCAGACGGCCTTCCTTGTCCTCCTTCTGGAGGACCAGGGCCTCGATCTCGTCGCCGACGCCGACGACCTCGCCGGGATCGACGTCGTGCTTGATGGACAGCTCGCGCGAGGGGATGACGCCCTCGGTCTTGTAGCCGATGTCCAGCAGGACCTCGTCGTGATCCACCTTCACCACGGTGCCCTCGACGATGTCGCCATCGTTGAAGTACTTGATGGTCGAATCGATGGCGGCCATGAGGTCGTCGGCGCTACCGATGTCGTTGATGGCGATCTGGGGGGTGGTGGTGTCGGTCATGTAGTCGAGAACTCCGTCGGGACAGGAAATGAGTAGGGTCAGGGGCATGCTCGGCCCGTGGGCCGATCCGTGGATCAGTCGTGGACACGGTCTTCGTGTGGGCTCCAATGGATCCCCGTGGAGCCCAGGACAGCAGACGGGCACGACTGAGCACAGACCTGGACAAGCCTACCAGCCCTGCGGCGTGCTGGCACGGGCGGGACCGGTCCGGTCAGTGCGGCCAGGTGTGAGCTTCGTCCCCGTCGCGGACCGCTCAGTGCGCAGCGGCCAGCCAGTTCGGACCCACCCCGATGCCCACCTCGAGGGGGACGGACAGCTCGTACGCCCCGCCCATCCCGGCGGTGATGATCTCCCGCAGCCGCTCCTCCTCGCCCGGAGCCACATCGAGCACCAGCTCGTCGTGCACCTGGAGCAGCACGCGTGAATCCAGGCCCGCCTCGCGCAGGCCCTCGTCCACGCGCAGCATCGCCAGTTTGATGATGTCGGCGGCGCTGCCCTGGATCGGGGAGTTCAGCGCCACCCGCTCCGCGTTCTCACGGCGCTGGCGGTTGTCGCTGGTCAGATCCGGTAAGGGTCGACGCCTGCCCAGAATGGTCTCGGTGTATCCGATCGCCCGGGCCTTCTCGACGCTCTCGCGCAAGTAGTCCCGCACACCGCCGAAGCGCTCGAAGTAGCCGTCGCGCAGTGCGGTCGCCTCCGCCTGGGAGATCCGCAGCTGGCGGGCCAGGCCGAAGGCGCTCAGCCCGTAGGCCAGCCCGTAGCTCACGGCCTTGGTCTTGGACCGCATCGGGGCGTCGACGTCCTCCGGTGCCACGTCGAACACTCGCGAGGCGACGAACCGGTGCAGGTCCTCCCCGGAGCGGAAGGCCTCGATAAGCCCCTCGTCCTCGGACAGGTGCGCCATGATGCGCATCTCGATCTGCGAGTAGTCCGCCGTCATCAGCGACTCGAAGCCGTCCGAGGGGCGGAAGGCCGAGCGGATGCGGCGCCCCTCCTCGGTGCGGGTGGGGATGTTCTGCAGGTTCGGGTTGTTCGAGGACAGCCGCCCGGTGGCCGCGATGTTCTGGTGGAACGTGGTGTGGATCCGTCCGGCCGGGGAGATGAAGCGCCGCAGGGTGTCGATGATCTGGCGCATCTTGGTCACATCCCGGTGCGCCAGCAGGTCCGTGAGGAACGGGTGCTGGGTCTTCTCGTGCAGATCGGCCAGGGACTCCGCATCCGTGGAGAAGCCTGTCTTGGTGCGGCGGGTCCTGGGCATCCCCAGCCGTTCGAACAGCACCTCCTGCAGCTGCTTGGGCGAGCCCAGGTTGATGCGATCCCCACCCAGGTGCGAGTAGGCCGATTCCGCGACCCGCTCCTGCTCGATCTCGTGCTGGGAGTCGAGATCGGCCAGCACGGAGTCGTCCACAGCGATGCCGGTGGCCTCCATCACCGCGATCACGCGGGACAGCGGGAGCTCGAGGTCGTCGTGCAGCGAGACGGCCGCGTGCTGCTCGAGGTCGGTGCGCAGGTGCGAGCCCAGTCTGTCCACGGCGTCCGCCGCTCGGGCCAGCAAGTCCGCACCGGAGTCCTCCTGGTCCAGGTCCAGCTCCTGCTGTGCGGCGGCCGAGGTGACCTGCAGGTCCTCCTGCAGATGGCGCAGGGTCAGTCCCGCCAGATCGGTGGGCCTCTGATCGGGACGGCACAGGAACTCGGCGATCGCCAGGTCCGTGCTCCACCCGGCCGCCTCCAGGCCGCGGCCGCGCAGCTGATGGGTGGTGAGCTTGGTGTCGTGCGCGCACTTCGCAACGGCCGGGTCCGCGAGCCATCCGGCAAGTGCGCGCTCGGCTTCGTCGTCCAGGGACACCAGGTCGATCACGGCCAGGGCCCCCGGGGTGGCCAGGGCCAGCATCGCGGCGTCGCCCTCGCCGAGGTCCCAGCTGCCGTCGACAGCCAGTGCCGCGCCACCGGCGAAGTCGCGCGCCAGCACCTCGGCGACCTGCTGCCCCGTGGGCTGCTGCAGCGCGGGCAGGGAGCGCTCAGGCACCGCGGAGGCGGCATCGCCCTCGGCCAGCAGGGACGCGGGCACGTCGCGGCGGATGGTGGGGCCGAAGGCGAGCTCGTCGAACACGGCGTTCAGGGCGACGGCGTCACCGCGGCCCAGCAGATAGCGGTCGGGGTCCAGGGGCAGGTCGAGGTCCGTCACCGCGGCGTTCATCCGCCGGTTGCGCTCCACGGCCTCGACGTTGTCGCGCAGCGACTGGCCGGCCTTGCCCTTGATCTCCTCCGCATGGGCAAGGATCCCCTGCAGGTCGCCGTAGGCGGTGATCCACTTCGCGGCGGTCTTCGGGCCCACTCCGGGAACGCCGGGGAGGTTGTCGGCGCTCTCCCCCACCAGGGCCGCCAGATCCGGGTAGCGCTCCGGGGGGATGCCGTACTTCTCCTCCACCGCCGCCGGGTCCATCCGGCGCAGCTCGGTGACGCCCTTGACGGGCTGCAGCAGCGTGACGTGCTCACCGACCAGCTGGATCGCATCGCGGTCCGAGGAGACGATCAGCGCCTGGCCGCCCTCCTTCTCCGCACGGGTGGCGAGGGTGGCGATGATGTCGTCGGCCTCGTAGTCCTCCACGGTGAACCACGGCACACCGAGGGCGTCCAGCACCTGCTGGATCAAGCCGATCTGCCCCTCGAACTCGGGCGGGGTGACCTCGCGACCGGCCTTGTACTGGTCGTAGATGCGGTCGCGGAACGTGCCACCGGGCAGGTCGAAAGCGACCGCCACATGGGTGGGCTGCTCGGAGGCGACCACGTTGATGATCATGCGGGTGAAGCCGTAGACGGCATTGGTGGACTGCCCGCGGCCGTCGGTGAAGCTGTCCGCCGGCAGCGCGAAGAACGCCCGGAAGGCCATCGCGTGACCGTCGATGAGAAGGATCCGCTGCTCGCTCGCACTCATGGGCAGCAGTCTCCCACGCTTCGGGTCCGGCCCTGTGGGAAGCTGAGCGCATGACCACGACATCGGATCGAGTCCCCCTGCCCCCGGAGCTCGCGGCGCTGCTGGCCGGCACCCTGGTGGAGCGCTGCGGGATGGAGGTGCTCGACCTGGGCCCCGAGGGCGGCGCCATGACGATGCCCGTGGCGGGCAACACCCAGCCGGCCGGCCTGCTGCACGGCGGTGCCACCATCGCGCTGGCGGAGACCATCGCCTCACTGGCTGCGACCCTGCAGGCGCGGGCGGTGCACGGCGAGGGCGCCCAGGCCGTGGGCACGAATGTGGCCGCCACCCACCATCGTTCCGCACGGGAGGGCACCGTGACAGCCCGATGCACGGCCCGGCACAGGGGGCGCCAGGTGGCCACCTACCTGGTCGATGTGCACGACGAGGGCGGCACGCTGCTGAGCACGGTCACGGTCTCCACCATGCTGCTCCCTGCGCGCTGAGCGGGCTGCTCAGCCGGGGGCCTCCTCGAAGGTGCTGGTGCCCGGAGCCGTCAGCGCACCCGCCTCGTTCCATGAGTACGTGCGCAGGGTGCCCTTGCCCGCATCGCCCCTGCTGCCGATCTCCACGGCGCCCATGCGTCCCTGGTAGCTGATCGTGGCGCGCTGATTGTTGGCCACCGCATTGCGCAGATGGTTGCGGCACAGGCCGAAATCGGTGCACTCGGCGTCCCCGACCAGCACCTTGGGCACGGACGCGGCGATGTCGCTGCCGGCGACGGACAGCGCGCTCTGGGCGGCCAGACAGGCCAGCACGACGGCGTCGTAGCCCTGCTGTGAGTAGGCGTACCCGGTGGTGAGGAAGCCGGGGTCCACGTTGATCATCATGAGCTCGTGATCGGTCGTGACCGCACCCCCCGGCTCCCAGCCGGTGGCGCGGGTCATGGCCTCCGGCGCCAGCTCGGCACTGGAGTAGTCCACCGTGGCGGCCGGGCTAAGCCAGGCGGGGATCTCCAGGGTGGGGCGGTTCCCCTCGTCGAGGGTGGCCGTGTACAGGGCCGAGAGGAAGGGCCCCGCCTCCGGGCCCCCGTTGATCACCAGCAGTGCGGGGTGGTTCGAGACCACGGCCTCCACGATCGGGGCGATGTCGCCCATGTCGCCCGGTGCGTAGAAGTGGGTGTGGACGATGCCGCCGTTGGCGGGCTGCAGCACCTCGGTCAGGGCGGCCTCGAGGCTCTTGCCCTGCTCGGTGTCCTCCGAGAGGTAGACCACGGTGCCGCGCTTGCCGGCGCGATCAGAGGTCCCCCCGGACAGGGCCTGCTCGGCGAGGCTGCCGGCGGTGACCCGATCGTTGGGGGACAGCCGCACCAGCATGCCCGCGGAGTCGACCTCCTCGCGCACGCTCGTGCCCGAGGTGATCACGTCGATCACCGCGATGCCCCGCTCCACGAAGACCGGTAGGGCAGCCTGCAGCGCCGCCTCGTCCAGGGAGCTGATCACCGCCGTGACGCCCTCGTCGGCCAGGGCGTTCACGGCCTCGGTGATGTCCTCCCCGGGATCGGCCATGACGTGGCGGGGGACCATCTGGACCTTCTGACCGAACAGCCCGTCGTAGCGTGCGTTGACATCGATCATCGCTTCGGCGATGGCGGTGGCGATGGCCTTCTCGAACGGCGCGGTGCGGCCGTGGGTGGCGCCGATGGAGCCGAGCATGAGTGCCTGCTCCGGCTCCTCCAACGGCTTCGCCGTGGGCGCGGTGGTGGTGGGCCGACGCCCCCTCCTGCCTCTGCGGACACCACCCTCACCGCAGCCACTGAGAGCCCCCGCACCGAGCACGCTCGCGCCCAGCGTGCCCATCAGTGCGCGTCGCGAGATGGCCATCCCCCAGCTCCTTCTCCGCTCCCCCGGCGGCAGGTCAGTCCTTGCCCTGACCCCCGCCGAGCTGATCGACGACGGCGTCGGCGACCTCACGCATGGTCAGGCGGCGATCCATGGAGGTCTTCTGGATCCAGCGGAACGCCTCGGGCTCACTGAGGCCCATGTTGGTCTGCAGCAGCCCCTTGGCGCGGTCCACGCGCTTGCGGGTCTCGAACCGTTCGCCGAGGTCCTGGATCTCGGACTCGAGCTGCGTGATCTGGGCGTGGCGGGAGATGGCGATCTCCACCGCGGGGAGCAGATCCGCCGGGGTGAAGGGCTTGACCACGTAGGCCATGGCTCCGGCGTCCCGGGCCCGCTCGACCAGCTCGGCCTGCGAGAACGCGGTCAGCATCACCACCGGGGCGAGGGACTCCTCGCCGATGCGCTCGGCCGCGGTGACCCCGTCGACCTGGGGCATCTTCACGTCCATGACCACGACGTCCGGTCGCAGCTCGCGGGTCTTGGCGACGGCGCTCTCGCCGTCCCCGACCGCGGCGATCACCTCGAACCCGGCCTCGGTGAGGGTCTCGACGATGTCCATCCGGATCAGGGACTCGTCCTCCGCGACGATCGCAGTGCGACGCGGCTTGTCGTCGGGGGAAGTGGGGGTCTCGTCGTTCATGTCACCCTGTGTCTCGGTCGAGGGGCCGGCACGGCCAGAGGGAACCCCTGCCGGTCCGATCCGGTGGTCATCAGCGTTATCCTAGTCCAGCCCCCGATGGAGCGGCTGAGCCGGGTTGGCGGAACGGTAGACGCGGTGCACTCAAAATGCACTGTCCGCGAGGGCGTGCGGGTTCGAATCCCGCACCCGGCACCTGTCGAGGGGGGGGGGG
>NZ_JAMBDS010000101.1:0-443 GCF_025143785.1 Brachybacterium sp. p3-SID1565 | reverse complement strand
GCACGAGGGCGTGAATATCGCTTTGCCGGCGTCGTTCCAGCATCGGAAGAATCAGTTGGATGCGGTGCGTGCGCTGTCGTTGATCGATGACGAGTCGGTGACGTTGACCCTGTGGGGGAACATCAGTTCTCTCCACCCGTACTACCTTGCCGTCCGGGAGCTGGTGGAGTCGTTGGGGCTTCAGGATCGGGTGCGGATGCCGGGGTTCGGCACGGAGCAGGACGTGTATGGGTCTGCGGATATCGTGTTGATGACGTCGTTGTCTGAGGGGTTCGCCTACCCGCTTTTGGAGGCGATGTATCACTCGCGTCCCACCGTGTCGTATGACTTCGATTTCGGTCCGGCGGAGGCGATCGAGGATGGTGATAGTGGTTTCCTTGTTCCGATCGGGGATGTGGAGCTGCTGGCTGCGCGGCTGCAGGAGCTCGCCCAGGATGCGGGAC
>NZ_JAMBDS010000100.1:0-648 GCF_025143785.1 Brachybacterium sp. p3-SID1565 | reverse complement strand
CGCAGCGGAACTCGACCGCCCCACGACGAAATGATCGCGTTCATCGACATGCATCGCGATCAGTTCGGGGTCGAGGCCATCTGCCGCATCCTCGGTGCGACAGAATGTGGGTTCATCACCTCCCGCGGATACCGTGCCGCAAAGAGCAGGCCAGCCTGCGCTCGTAGCATTCGGGACGAGATGCTCGTGGAGGAGGTGAAACGAATTCACAAGGAGAACTACAGCGTCTACGGGGTCCGAAAGATGTGGCACGCGATGCGGCATGCGGGATGGGACGTCGGTCGCGACCAGGTGGCACGACTGATGAGGATCGCGGGACTCCAAGGCGTCCGGCGAGGCCGTAAGCCCGTCACCACCCGCCCTGGAGCCGGACCGGATGAGCGCCCCGACCTTGTGGAACGGAAGTTTGCCGCGGACCGTCCGCGGCAGCTCTGGGTCGCTGACATCACCTACGTCCGGATCCTCGCCGGATTCTGCTACGTCGCATTCATCACCGATGTCTTCAGTCGGAGAATTGTCGGCTGGGCGGTCGCACCCACACTCCACACACAGTCTCTACCTTTGCTCGCACTGGAGCACGCACTTCTTTCCACTGGTGCAAGCAGGAATGATAGCGGATTGGTTCACCACTCCGACAGGGGCAGTCAG
>NZ_JAMBDS010000010.1:0-68592 GCF_025143785.1 Brachybacterium sp. p3-SID1565 | reverse complement strand
ACCGCTCCCACACCCGGTGCGAGCCCAGCAGCTCCTGCACCTGGGCAAGCACCGAGGCGCCGTCCTCGCCCGCCACGACACCGGGCGCACCCTCCGGGGTGCGGGTGGCCAGCAGCTCGCGACCGCGACCCCAGGCACCGATGGCCTTGGCGTGGCGGTAGCACTCCTCCACCATCAGGCCCAGGCGCGGGTCCGCACCGTCGCCCGCAGGTGCGCCGCCCTTGGTGTCCACTGACGGCCACGCGTCGGCGCCGGGAGCGGGGCTGCCCGCGATCAGCAGGGCGTCGAACTCCACGGAACGGGCGGTGGCGAAGGTGCGGCTCACGGGCACACCGGCCACCTCCCCACCGCGCGGCGCGATCACCACGGGGGTCATGGAGGCCTTCACGACGGCCTCGTGGAGGGCCAGCAGGTCCTTGTTGTCCTCCCCCGGATCCACCACGATGCCGATCGTCCGGCCGTCCGCGGGCCAGGTGCGGCCCAGCTGAGAGAGGGCCTCGCTGGTCTCCACGCCGTCCTCGCCGGCATGCTCCCCGGTGGGCTCGGGGGCCGGCAGGCCAAGCGCCTCGGCGACCCGTGAGCACAGCTCCCGGTCGATCTCGGCCAGGCACTGCAGCTGGCGCTCCTTGATGGTCTGCTCGTAGCACTTGCCCAGCTCGAAGGAGTACGCGTCGACGATGTGGTCCTGCTCGATCTCCGTCATGCTGCGCCAGAACAGCCGCGCCTGGCTGTAGTGGTCCTCGAAGGTGGCCGACAGCGCCCGCTCCTTGACCCCTTCGGTGACCTGCACGGGCAGATCGGTGAAGGCGGCGTCATCGGCGCTGGCCATGAACGGGCATCCGCCGTCCAGCGAGTTCGGGCGATAAGGAGCCACCCCTGCCGGGTCGCCCTGCTGGCCGTACCCGTCGCGCAGCATGTCGTTGACCGGCGCGTGAGCGCGGTTGATCGGCAGCTGGGCGAAGTTCGGGCCGCCCAGGCGGGTGATCTGCGTGTCCACGTAGGAGAACAGCCGCACCTGGAGCAGCGGGTCGTCGGTGACGTCGATCCCGGGCACCAGGTGACCGGGGTTGAAGGCCACCTGCTCGGTCTCGGCGAAGTAGTTGCGGGGGTTGCGGTTCAGGGTGAGCAGGCCGACGGGCTGGACGGGCGCCAGCTCCTCGGGCACGAACTTGGTGGGGTCCAGCAGGTCGATGCCCTCGAAGCTCTGCTCCTCGTTGTCGGGGAACACCTGGATGCCCAGCTCCCACTGGGGGTGGGCTCCCGCCTCGATGGCGTCGGCCAGGTCCCGGCGGTGGAAGTCGGGATCGGCACCGCCCAGCAGCTGCGCCTCCTCCCAGGTCAGCGAGTGCACACCCAGCTTCGGCTTCCAGTGGAACTTGGCCAGCGAGCCGTTGCCCTCCGCATCGGTGAGGCGGAAGGTGTGGATCCCGAAGCCCTCCATCATGCGGTAGGAGCGCGGGATGCCGCGGTCGGACATGTTCCACAGGGTGTGCGCCTGGGCCTCGGAGTGCAGGGACACGAAGTCCCAGAACGTGTCGTGGGCGCTCTGGGCCTGCGGGATCTCCCGGTCCGGGTGTGGCTTGGCGGCGTGCACCACGTCGGGGAACTTGATGCCGTCCTGGATGAAGAACACCGGGATGTTGTTGCCCACCAGGTCGAAGGTGCCCTCGGGTGTGTAGAACTTGGTGGCGAATCCGCGGGTGTCCCGGGCGGTGTCCAGGGAGCCGCGCGACCCCAGCACGGTGGAGAAGCGGGTGAACACCTCGGTGACCGCGCCCTTGGCGAGGAAGCCCGCGCGGGTGATCGACGCGGCGGTGCCGTAGGACTCGAACACGCCGTGGGCGGCGGCGCCGCGGGCGTGCACCACGCGCTCGGGGATCCGCTCGTGGTCGAAGTGGGTGATCTTCTCGCGCAGGTGGTGGTCCTGCAACAGCACCGGGCCGCGGCGGCCGGCCTTCAGCGAGTGGTCGGTGTCCCTCAGGCGCGCCCCCTGGGAGGTGGTGAGGTACGCGCCCTGCTGGGCGGTGGTGGCCGGGTCGTCCGAGGGCACCGCGCCGGTCGCGGTGCGGGGCTGGATCCCCTGCTGGTCCTCCTTGGGGGGCAGCGGGTCCGTGGGCTCGGTGGGCTCGGCGAGCGCGGGGGGCTGAGGCGCGGGGGTGCCGGGGGCGGGGGTGGGGCTCTTGTCGGTCTTGGCCATGACGGGTCCCTCCTCGAAGGGCTCGGTGTGATCTCGCAGGACCGTGCCATTGACACGCTACGCGCGCGGCGGTGCACCGCGGCCGGGTGGAGGGATGAAACCGCAGGTCACGAATGCATACCGACCGGTCCGACGGGAGCACGATCGGTGGTCGCCCCCGGTCACCGGGGACGTCGGCCTCCGGGCACTGCGTACGTAGGCCACCGGACACCGCGGAGGTGACCTGGATCCCTTCCGTGCCAATGCAGCCTCCCGGGAGTGCCCACCTCTGGCAAGGAGAAGCGAAAGCCCGGTTCAAACGGTTGGCATCGCTGAGCATCGGGATAGGGTCACCCCTGATGAGCACCTCAGCCCCTCTGAACCCGCCCCCACCGGCGGCTCCCGCGCAGTGACGGGAACCCCGCTCCTCACTCCCCAGGAGAAGCGATGCAGAACCGAGCAGGCCACGGCATCACCGTGGTGATCCTGGCCGACCCGGGCCGCTGCACCCTGGGCGCCCAGTCCGTCCAGGAGCCTCTCCAGGAGGAGCTGACCCGCATCTTCTGCTCCGCCTCGGTGCGGGTGCAGCCGGAGATGCTGGGCATCAGCGAGCACAACACCCTGGAGATGTCCACACCCGGATCCGTGCGCAGCGCCGACCGGGACGTGGACGCGGTGCTGATGCTCACCGAGATGCCGCGCCGCTCCGGCGGGATCCCGCTGATCGCCGAGGTGTTCCCCGAACAGCATGCCGCGGCGGTGGCGTACCCCGTGGTGGGCGTCATGTCCAGCAGGAAGAGGCTCACCTCGGTGTTCATGTCGTGCGTGCTGCGGATCCTCGGCACCGGCACGCCGGAGGACCACGACCGGTACGCCCTGCCCTGGAACGAGTGGACCGAGGCGACCGAGCACTCCACGGCACAGCTGAAGGCCCACACCATCACCGGAGTGCCGCGCACCATCATCGGGATGGTGGCCACCAATGCGCCGTGGAGGGCAGCCCCCAGGCTCTCCAGCGCCCTGGCCGCGGCCTGCGCCACCGGCGCGTTCGGCATCTTCTACAGCAACATCTGGGAGATGTCCGCCGCGCTGTCCACACCGCGACTGCTGATGATCGGGCTGCTGGCGATGACCCTGATGGTGGTGTGGCTGATCGTCAGCGGAGGCCTGTGGGAGAGAGCCGAGCGCGAGGACCCGACCACGGTGCACCTGTACTACAACCTCTCCACCGTGCTGACCCTGTTCCTGTGCGTGCTGGGCCTGTACGTGACCATGGTGGTGCTGATCTTCTTGGCCGGCCTGGTGGTGATCGATCCTGACTACATGGAATCGGTCATCAAGCAGCCCGCGGATCTCGGCCGCTACCTCGACATCGCCTGGATGAGCGCCGCCCTGGGCGTCGTCGCCGGTGGCCTGGGCGCCACGTTCGACGACGATACGGACCTGCGCACCCTCACCCACGGCCGCCGCGAGCTCCAGCGGCGCCCCGAGGCACTGCAGGACTGAACCAGGGCGACGAACGGGCCCCGCGCTGATACCCAGCACAGGGCCCGTTGGTCGTGGTGCGCGTCAGGCGGAGCCGTCGTCGCGACCGCCACCGGCCGGAGGGCCGGCGGCGCCCGCGTCACCGCCGCCGCGGCCCGAGCCGCCCCCGCCACGGCCCGTGGTGCCGCTCTGCTGATCCTCGCCGCCCTGCTGATCCTCGCCCGTGGGCTCCTCGGTGGGGCGCTGGTTGCCTTCGTTGCCCTCGCCTCCACCCTGGCCGCCGCCGTTGCCCGGCTCCGTGGTTGGCTCCGGCGCCTCAGTGGGCTCGGGCTCCTCGGTGGTCGGCTCCTCCGCGGGCTCCTCGGTGGGCTCGGGCTCCTCCGCGGGCTCCTCGGTGGTCGGCTCCTCCGTGGGCTCCTCGGTGGTCGGCTTCTCCGACGTGGGCTCCGGCTCAGGGGCCTCCGTGGTGGGTGCGGGGCGCTGCGTGCGAGGCGGTGCGGGGGCCTGGGTGCGCACCCGCTTCTGGTTGTCCAGCTGCACCTCCTCGGGGAAGTCGAGGAACTCCTGACCCTCCAGCGAGCGGGACATGATGGACCCCCAGATCTGGGTGGGGAAGCTGCCGCCGGTGATGTTGTCGACCCCGCCGAAGCCCGTGAGGGGCTCCTCGGCGCTGCCGTCCTCGGAGGGCTGGAACATGCCCACGGCCGTCACCAGCTGCGGAGTGAAGCCCACGAACCAGGCCGACCGGAACGACTCCGAGGTGCCGGTCTTCCCGGCCACCGGGCGACCCCCCATGACGTCCTGCAGCGAGCGGGCCGACCCGCGGGTGGGCGGGCCCTGCAGGCCGACGGTCGCGTTGATCGCCACCTGCTCGTCCAGCACCCGCTGCTCGTCGATCTCGTGCTCGTACTCGAGCGTGCCGTCGCTCGCGTGCACCGTCTGCACGATGTAGGACGGGCGATGCACGCCGCCCGCGGCCACCGTCGCGTACACCTCCGCCATCTCCCGCACCGTGGGGGAGGCCGAGCCCAGCACGTTCGAGGGTTCTGCGCCCAGGCCGGGGGTGTTCTCCGGCAGACCCAGCTTGATCGCCGTCTCCTGCGTGCGCTCGGGACCGATCTCCAGGTTCACCTCCGCATAGGCGGTGTTGATGGAGTTGGTGGTGGCGCGCGCCAGGGTGACCCGGCCGTAGGAGAGGTCGTTGAAGTTGTTGACCGTCCAGCCCACCTGCGGGAACTCCTTGGGGGCGTTGCCGTCCCAGCGGGAGTGCAGCGGGTAGCCGTCCTCCAGGGCGGCGATCAGGGTGAAGGTCTTAAAGATGGACCCGGCCTGCATGCGGGACTGGGTGGCGTCGTTCTGCGCCTGCTGCACGAAGTCGGGACCGCCGTACATCGAGCGGATCGCCCCCGTGGAGGGATCCACGGTCAGGGTGCCCACCCGGTTGCGCTCGGGCCGGTCATCGGGAAGCTCGTCGACCGCGGAGACGGCGATCTCCTGCATCCGCGGATCGATGGTGGAGACGATCCTGAAACCGCCGGTGTTGAGCTGGTCCTCGGTCATGCCCTGGGCGAGCATCTCGTTGCGCACCGTGTCCAGCAGGTAGCCGTTCGTGCCACCCAGCGCGTTGGTGCGCCCCGGAGGGATGGTCTCGGGGAACACCATCGCGTCGGCCTCCTCGGGGCTGAGACCGCCGGTGGCGTTGACACGTCGCTCGATCACGCGGGTCCACAGCTGCTCGGCGCGCTCCGGATCCTCTGCCGGGTCATAGGCCGAGGGGGCGGGGATCACCGCGACCAGCAGTGCGGCCTCCTCGTCGGTGAGATCCGCTGCGTCCTTGTCGAAATACGCCTGCGCGGCCTCCTGCACGCCGTAGGCGCCGCGACCGAAGTAGATGGTGTTGAGGTAGCGCGAGAGGATCTCGTCCTTGCTGAGCTCCTGGTCGATCTTCAAGGCCAAGATCGCTTCCTTGGCCTTGCCCACGTAGGAGGTCTGGGTGCCGGTGTGGTACCGCTCCACGTACTGCATCGTGATCGTCGAGCCGCCCTGACGGGCGTTGCCCGAGAGGTTGTTGATGACGGCGCGCACGATGCCGCGGGGGGACACGCCGCGGTTCTCGTAGAAGCTCGAGTCCTCGCTGGCGACCACCGCGTCCTTGACGTTCTCGGGGATCTCGTCATTGGGGATGATGGTGCGGTTGATCTCGCTGAACTGCCCCATCTCGGTCTCGTTGTCGGCGAAGTACACGCGGGAGGTCTGGGCCAGGGCGATGTCGTCGACCGCCGGCACCTCGGTGTCGTTGTACAGCCACACGGCGAAGCCCAGACCGGCGATCACGAACAGCGCCATCGCACCGACGATCATGCGCAGCGAGGGGATCCACCGCCACGGGTTCTTGGCACCCGCGCGCGGGTAGTTCAGGACGTTGGTGGCAGCGACCTTCTTGCCGCGCCCGCCGCGACCCGAACCGGAGCGCCCCCTGCCCGAGCCCCCTGCCCTGCCGGAACCGCCGCCCTTGCCGGAGCCTCCACGACCGGGACCCGTCGGTCCCGATCCGCGGCCCGAGCCGGAGCCGCCGCGATCGGAGCCGCTGCCACCGCCAGCAGCAGCGGCGGCTGGCTTCCCGCCGCCGGCGGCGGCACCCGGGCGGGCATGGCGGGCGCCGACGGAGGTGCGACCTGCCGCCCGGGTCCCCGAGGAGCCGGTGGTGGCGCCGGAGCTCGACGCCTTGCCGGCGGCGGCTCGCTTGCCGGGCTTGCCGGAACCGGTGGCGCGCCGGACTCCGGCGGCGCGCCGGGCGCCGGTCGAGCGTCGAGACTCGCTCATTGCTGCTCCTGGGCGTTCTGGGGTACGGGGATCACACCCCGCAGGGCGCGGGTGCGCGACCTCTCAGTATGGACACCCTCCCCACCCGGAGGGAACGACCCGTTGGTCACCGTCACAGGGTGTGCACGTTCCCTGCGGTCTCCGTCACAGGCCCGTCGGAGCACGGGGGTGACCCGGGGGCACCGCCTGCACGCTGCTGCAGGACCCTTCAGGCCTCCTCGCGTGACTCCCACCAGGAGCGCAGCTCCTGCTCGGCGCGCTCCTCGCCCAGCGGGCCGTGCTCCATGCGCAGGTCCAGCAGGTGCCGGTAAGCGGCGCCGACCTCGGGGCCCGGGCCCACGCCCAGCAGCTCCATGATCCGGTTGCCGTCCAGATCGGGGCGGATCCTCCCGATCTCCTCCTGCTCGGCCAGGTCCGCGATCCGCTGCTCGAGCTCGTCGTAGGCGCGGGCCAGGTGGCGGGCCTTGCGGCGGTTGCGGGTGGTGACATCGGCCCGGGTGAGTCGGTGCAGGTGCTGCAGCAGGTCCCCCGCGTCGGTGACGTAGCGCCGGACCGCGGAATCCGTCCACGGGGAGTCGGCGTAGCCGTGGAAGCGCAGATGCAGCTCGACCAGGCGTGCCACCTTCTTGGTGGTGTCCTTGTCGAAGGTGAGGGCCTTCATGCGCTTGGCGGCCATCTTCGCGCCCACGGTCTCGTGGAAGCGGAAGGTCACCGTGCCGCCCTCCTCGTAGCGGCGGGTGGCGGGCTTGCCGATGTCGTGCAGCAGGGCGGACAGGCGCAGCACCAGGTCCGGCGCCTCGCAGGGTCCACCGGATCCCGCCGGGCTCTCCAGGTCCATCGCCTGATCCAGCACGGTCAGGGAGTGCTCGTAGACGTCCTTGTGGCGGTGGTGCTCGTCGATCTCCAGGCGCATCGCCGGCAGCTCCGGCAGCACGTGCTCGGCCAGGCCCAGATCCACCAGCAGCTCGAGGCCCCGACGGGGGTGCTCGCCGAGCATCAGCCGCACCAGCTCCTCCCGCACCCGCTCGGCAGAGACGATGGTGATGCGATCGGCGAGCGCGCGCACCGCGGCTGCGGTCGCCTCCTCGAGCACGAACCCCAGCTGGGAGACGAACCGCACGGCCCGCATCATCCGCAGGGGATCGTCGTCGAAGGACTGCTCGGGAGCCACGGGTGTGCGCAGCACGCGGGCGGCGAGGTCGGCCAGACCGTCGAAGGGGTCCACCAGCTCCAGGGAGGGGATGCGCACCGCCATCGCGTTGACGGTGAAGTCCCGGCGGGAGAGGTCCCCGACCAGTGTGTCGCCGAAGGCCACCTGGGGCTTGCGACTGGTGGGGTCGTAGCTCTCGGTGCGGTAGGTGGTGATCTCCACCTTCACCCCGTCGCGCACGCCGCCCAGAGTGCCGAACTGGCGTCCCATGTCCCAGATCGCACCGTCGCCCGTCCAGGAGCGCAGGATCGTCTCGGTCTGCTCCGGGCGTGCCGAGGTGGTGAAGTCGAGGTCGGCGCTGGAGCGCCCCAGGACCGCATCGCGCACGGGCCCGCCCACCAGCGCCAGCTCGTGACCCGCCTGCTCGAAGAGCCGGCCCAGCTCATGGACCTCCTCGGGGAGAGCCTGGAACATGACGGCCGCGCGGGTGCGGGCGATCTCGAGCCGCGTCGGCGTCTCGGGGGACGCCCCGGCGGTGGCGGCACCGGAGGCGCCGCCGACGGCTTCGGGGCCTGCGTGGTGGGCGGAGGGATCGTTCACGAGCGTCCTGTCCTGGGGTGGTCACCGGGAGGCCGCCTCCGGCGCAGGCACTAGCTGCCGCACCTGCGCGAGGCGGCGGGACCTCTACGGTAGTCGGCGCATAGGGTGTCCCCATGCCGTCGTCCCCGCTGCCCGTGCGCCCCGTGCTCGCGGCGCTGCTCGCGGCACTGCTGGCGATCGCACCGATGCTGGCCACAGCCGCCCTCACCCCGTCGGCATTCGCCCTCACCAGAGTCTCCCCACAGCCAGCAGCGCCCTCGGAACCGGCAGCCGACGCCCCCGCGGTGCTGGACCTGGAGTCGCTCACGCCGACCGCCCTGGCCGCCGGTGGCACCCTGACCGCGCGGGTGACCGTGACCAACACCTCCTCCTCCCCGATCACCGCACCGCAGTTGGACCTGCGCACCCGCAGCGCGCGGGTGACCGACCGGGGGACGATCGCCGAATGGCAGGCCCGCACCGAGGTCGACACCACCGGGGGCCCCGTCGACAGCTCCTCCCCGGGCCAGGATCTCGCCCCCGGGCAGTCCGCCACCCTCCAGGTGAGCGCGAGCAGCGAGGAGCTGGGCTACAAGGACCAGCCCTACTTCTGGGGCACCCGCCGCATCTCCCTCACCCTCAGCTCGGAAGGGACGCCGCTGGCCTCCCTGTACACCTTCGTGGTGTGGCGGCCGGCCGGTGCCCAGGACGCCGTCACCCAGTCCGTGCTGCTGCCGGTTGCCACGCTGGACCCCTCCGCGCCGATCACCGCCCCGGACGCCTTCGCCGAGACGGCCGAATCGGGGCGGTTGGCGGACCTGGTGGACCTCGCGGTGCGCGAGGACGTCGACTGGTGGATGGACCCGGCGCTGCTGGACCCGCCCCTGGTGGCCGCCGACACCGCCGACGAGGACGGTGCGCCGGTGACCGACCCCGCTGATCCCGCCGATGGCGAGGCATCCCCGACGCCGACGGTGCCCTCGTACGAGCCCCATCCGGTGGCCGCGCCCCTGGCAGCCACGTTGCAGGAGAACGTGGGCGAGCGCACCGTGCTGGCCATGCCCTATGCGCATGCCGATCGCGTGGCCCTGGAAGCGGCCGGCACCGACGCCCTCTCCGCCGCAGTCACGGAGGCCGGTCAGCAGGCCTGGCAGGAGGCAGGGATCGAGCCGCACGGCGATGCGCTGGCCGCGGCCGCGCAGCAGACCCGGCCGGAGACCCTGGAGGCGATGGCCGAGGCGGGGGCGTCCACCCTGATCGTCCCCTCGTCCTCCCTGCGCACGGACCCGAGCGCGCCGGTGACCCCGAGCTCCGTGGGCAGCTACGCCACGGAGGCGGGCCCCCGCACGGTGCTCGCTCCCGATCCGGTGCTCTCGGCCGAGTTCTCCCTGCTCACGGGCACGACGGACGCAGAGCAGACCCGTCAGCGGCTGCTGGCCGAGACAGCCACCATCGCCTCGGAGTTCACCACCGCACCGAGGCACCTGCTGATCGCCCCCGACCCCGGCACCGCTCTGGACGCCCAGGCGGCCGGATCGGTGCTGGACACTCTCGCCGAGGCGCCGTGGATCCGGCCCGGCCGCACCGCGGATCTGATGGATGCCGTGCAGACCGGGGAGTGGACCACCCAGACCCAGGACGAGAGCGGGGCCATGCTGACCCTGGGTGAGGTCGCGCCGCAGCAGGTCCAGCCCACCGGACCGGACGAGATCGGCACCTACACCGCACTCCCGCGGGCAGAGCCGCTCCCTCTGACCAGTCGCGCCGTCCTCGAGGACCTCGCCGGCTCCTGGGAGCGGCTGGACCGGCTGGGAACGGCGATGCAGGACGATGCCGCCCTGGACGGGCCCCGGCTGATGGCGCTGTCCGGGACCTCGGTGGGGTGGCGCGGCATGAGCGGGGCCCCCGCGGAGCGAGCGCGGGAGACAGGCAATGCCGTGGACGCCCTACTGGGCGGGATCCGCGTGCAGCCCGCCTCGGGCTACAACCTGATCTCCGACTCCGCCGGTGTGCCGATCACCCTCAGCAACGACCTGGACACCCCCCTCACGGTGCGCACCTCGCTCAGCTCGGACCGTCCGCTGGTGCGGATCAGCGAGGAGCAGCCGGAGGTGACGATCCCCGCCCACGGGCAGGCCGACATCGCGGTGCCTGTGGAGGCGATCGCCAACGGCACAGTGCAGCTCACCGTGGGCGTCACCACCGTGGACGGCCGACCGCTCACCGAGCCGGTGGAGGTGCCCCTCACCGTCAACCCCGCCTGGGAGAACTGGACCACCCTGCTGCTGGTGATCGCCATGGGCATCCTGGTGGTGGTGGGTGTGACCCGTGCCCGCCGCACGGGCGCCACCACTCGAGCGCCCGGCGTGCACGTGCCGGAGGACCCGGTGGAGCTCTCCCGCAGCGGGCTGTCCCGGCCCGCACGCCTCTCGGAGCCCGCGAGCCCGGCGCCGAGCGGCGGTCCAGCTGAGCCGAGCCCGGCCCCGGGCGGGGGCCCAGCCGAGCCGAGCCCGGAGCCCGACGACCGTACCGAAACCCAGGAGGACCGAGCATGACCCGCGAGCTGAGGGCGGTGCACGTGCCCCGACACCGCCGACCGGGCGTCCCCTCCAGCCGGTCCGCCCTGATGCGCGCCAGTGTGCTGATGGCCTCCGGCTCGATCGTCTCGCGCGTGCTGGGCTTCGTGAGGAACTTCCTGTTCGGCATGATCCTGGGCGGTTCCATGACGGCCGCCGCCAATGCGTTCAGCGCCGCCAACACCCTGCCCAACACGATCTGGATCCTGGTGGGCGGCGGCACCCTGAACGCCATCCTGGTGCCTGCGATCGTGCGCGCGGTCAAACGGCCCGATCGGGGCAGCGACTACATCTCGCGCCTGATGACCCTGGTGGCCACGTTCGCCCTGGCCATCACCGCGGTGTGCATGGTGGCGGTGCCGCTGCTGCTGGTTCTCACCAGCGGTGTGCTGCCCCCCGTGACCTACGCCCTGGCCATCCAGCTGGGCCTGTGGATGATGCCGCAGATCTTCTTCTCCGCCCTGTACGTGATGTGCGGACAGCTGCTGAACGCCCACGACTCCTTCGGCCCGTACCAGTGGGCGCCGGTGCTGAACAACCTGGTGGGCATCGCGGGAGCCGGCATCTTCCTGGGCATCTGGGGCACCGTCGCCGAGGCGGAGCTGTGGACCATGCCGATGGTGGCCGCGATGGCAGCGATCAACGTGGGCGGATCGGCCGCACAGGTGCTGTTCCTGTTCTGGTACGTCAAGAAGCTGGACCTGCACCTGCGTCCCCGCTGGGGCTTCCGCGGCCTGGGCCTGGGCAAGCTGAGCCGGATCGGCCTGTGGACCCTGGGGATGCTGGGGCTGGGACAGCTGGGCATCTGGGCGTCCCGCTGGGCCACCAACGGGGCGGTGCGCGCCTCCGAGCTGCTGAGGGGCCAGCCGGAAGCGGCGGCACGGTACCCGGCACTGCTCACCATGGAGTGGGCGTACATGGCGTTCATGATCCCGCAGGGGATCATCGCGGTCACCCTGGTCACGGCGACGTTCCCCGCCATCTCCCGGTACGCGGCCAATGGCGACCACGGCGGCGCGCTGACGCGCTACGCGGAGACCAACCGCCTCCTCGCCGTGCCGATGGTGCTGTGCACCGCGGTGTTCGTGGCGCTGTCCGGGCCGATCATGTGGGTGATCGGCGGCGGCACCGGGGTGATCGGGGCCCGCGCCAACGGCACCGTGCTGGTGGCATACATGCTGGGCCTGGTGCCCTTCGCCTCGCTGTACCTGATCAAGCGGCTGTTCTATGCCTACGAGGACGCGCGCACCCCGTTCCTGATGCAGATCCCGATCGCCGCCATCACCCTGCTGTCGGTTCCGGTGATCCTCACGGTGGTGGATCCGCGCTGGGCGGCGATGGCCGCGGCGGGTACCACCAGTCTCGGCAACCTGGCGGCCTGGGCCGTGGGCCTGCTGATGCTGCGCAGGCAGGCCGCCCGACTGGGTGTGGAGCCGCCCGGGATCCGCAAGGGCGCCGTCGTGCTCGCGAAGCTGCTGGCGGCGGGGGTGGTGGCCTGGCTCCTGGGTACCGGCCTGGTGCAGCTGACGGAGGGCCTGATCTGGTCGCACCGCGTGTGGGCGATCGTGCTGGGCAGTCTGATCGGTGCAGTGATGAGCGGTGTGTTCCTGGGCCTCACCTGGCTGCTGCGCGTGGATGAGGTGCGGTGGCTGATCGGGATCGTGCAGCGGCGCGTTCTCCGGCGTGCCAGGTCCACCTCGTAGCATGGGGGACGCTTCGGGCAGGCACGGGCCCGTCGGACGAGAGAAGGACGGTCGGTGAACACCATCCCGCATCAGGACGCGCTGCGCTCCCGGTGGACCCTGGAGGGGACGATCCCCTTGTCCGGGGTGGCCGAGAACGCCTCCTGGCAGCGTGCTCGTTCGGTGGCCACCGGGGAGAGGGTGGCCCTGTTCGTGGTCCACGGGACAGCAGCGCTGGAGACGGCCGACGCCGCGCGCCGCGCCTACCTGGTGGAGGATCCCCGACTGATCCCGGTGCGGGACGTCATGGTCCTGGACGATCCGCGGGAGGACGGGGCCGACGCCTCGGGCGCTGATCCGCAGCCGCTGACCGTGGTCGAGTACCCCTTGCCGGCGGCCCCACCGCTGGCGGCCCTGCTGCGCGGCCGCAGCCTGCACCCCGAGACGGCACGCGCGATCATCGGGGAGGCCGCCCGGGGGGTGGAGACGGCCCGCCGCCGCGGGGTGCGCCACCAGTTCCTGGACTCCAACCGCGTCTTCGTGGACACAACATCCGGCCAGGTCACGATCCTGGGCGTGGGGGTGGAGGCCGCGTCACATGCGGGACTGGACCGTTCGGGAGCCATTGCCTCCTTCCAGGACACCCGGGCTCTGGTGGCCCTGCTGTACCGGGCACTGGCGGGTCGCAACCCGCACCGCAGCGGGGCGGGCCCCGTCCCCCGCCCCTCGCAGATCGCACAGCACCCTGTGCCCGCCGATCTCGACCTGCTGTGCGATCTGGTGCTGAACGAAGCCGCCGAGGTCATCCCCGAGACCAGCCGGGATCTGATCGCCGAGTTGGAGCCGTGGCAGTCGATCCCGGTCACGCTCGAGGCGTACGAGCGGAACGAGGAGAGCGCCCCTGGCAGGGATGGGCAGGCGGCCCCTGCTCCCGGCAAGGAGGCGCCCGATCCCGCTGCTCCTGAGCAGGGGGATGCCGTCTCCGATCAAGGAGCCACCGCCGCCGAAGCTGCAGCTCTCGCAGGCTCGGCCGGGGCCGGTGCGACTGCCGGCGCGGCCGGTGCAGTGGCAGGGGCGGGCGCGACCGCGCGCCTGGGCGAGCACAGCGCGGCCGAGGACCCCCGTCCCTCGGTCGCCTCCACCGGGGCGGGCGGCGACGGCGATCCCGCCGCGTCGGAGGACCCGGCCACGCCGACGCCGCACATCACCGCCCACTCCCAGCAGGCTCAGTCGCTGATCAGGGACCTTCGCCTGGACCAGAAGCGCGATGACGCCGCTTTCCCCGGGCACCTCGACATCACCCTGCCGCGTCGACCGGAGACCGCGCAGGCGTCGCAGGACGCGCTGGGCTCCGACGCTGCGCGCCACTCGGGCGCCATGCGCGACTCAGAGTCCGGGCGCTCGGAGGACCGGACTCCCGGCCCTGCCGCTGCCGACGTCGACGCTCCGGATCGGGGCGCCGGTCGCGGCGCTACCGGTGTCGCTGCTGCCGGTGTCGCTGCTGCTGGTGCCGCTGCCGCCGGTGCTGCTGCTGGGGCGAGCAGCAGCAGCGCGGGCTCCTCGCCGCTGCCGGCGCGTCGCTCCGGCACCCTGTGGCCGCTGGCCCCGCGCCGCGAGGACGGTCCTGCCCAGCCGTCGAGCGATCCTTCCCAGCCGCTGGCCGAGGACTGGGCGGACGGGTCCCGCACGCCCTCGCAGGCTGCGCTTACCCCGGGCGTCGTCGGACAGCCCGCCGAGGACGCTGCCACCCCGTCGTCCCCGGAGCAGACGGCTGCCATGGCACCGGTCGCGCCGTCCGAGCCGACCGGGCCGACCGGGCCGATCGTGGTGCGCGGGCGTGACCGCTCCTCGCTCGAGGGCACCGACCTGGACGCCACGGTGCCGATCGGACGGGCGGCCCTGCTGCGCGACGTGGTCAACGTGGCTGTGGACTCGGACGACCCCGACGCGTACACCATGGGGCCGCTGCCGGCCGAGCAGCGTTCCCGGATCTCGCAGTGGATCCTGCTGGGCGGCGTGCTGCTGGTGATCGTGGCGATGGTGCTGGCCCTGTCCACCATCACCTCCGGGCTTCGCGACCGGGTCACGAATCCTCTCAACACCGATCCCCCCGAGGCGTCGGCGGGGGCCCCGGTCAGCGACGGCGGGGGCGAGGAGCCCGCGGAGGAGGAGCCCACCGAGGAGGAGCCGCCGGCCCCGCCGGCCACTCTGCGCGGCGTCGAGGTGTTCACGCTGGGCTCGGACCGTGCACCGGACAACGCCGACCAGACCGAGCGCATCACCGACGGTGATCCCGGCACCTTCTGGTCCACACAGATCTACACGAACCCGCAGTACGGCAACCTCAAGGACGGCGCGGGGCTGCGCCTGGATCTCGGGGAGCCCTCCACGCTCACAGCGGTCGTGGCCACCACCGCGCGCAACAGCGGTGGGGTGATCGAGCTGCGCGCCGTGGGTGAGGACGGCTCCCTGGGGGACGTGCTCGCCACCGGCCAGTTCGCCGGTGACGGCGAGGCGCGGCTGGCACCTCCGGAGCCGATCGAGGCCCAGCAGGTGGCGCTGTGGTTCCCCGAACTGCCACCGGACAGCAATCGTGACGGCTTCCGCGGCCGCATCGCCGAACTGCGGGTCGAGTGATGGCGCACTCGCGGCGCAGCAGGTTGCCCGCGCGGTCCCGCTCCGTGACCGGGATCCCGCTGTCCCTGGCCCTGATCGCCCTGCTGCTGGGGCTGCAGCTCTCTGCGGCGCTCGACAGCGGCACCACCAGCCGGGTCCGCACCGGGTCCTCCTCGGTGGAGGGAGCGGCTGTCCCCGGGAAGAACGAGTCGGGTCTCCCCGTTATCACGGAGATGACCCTCGGGACCGAGGTGCAGCGCCTGATCGACAGCGGAGCCATCCTGCCCATGGCGAGCTTCGACGCCGCGCAGTGCCTGCGTGAGCAGAACATTCCCGATTCCGTGCTGATCATGGAGGAGGTGGCATGGGGCGCCGAGGAGACACCCGGCTGGCTGCTGGTGCACGGTCCCGGGGACCGCGAGACGCTGCGCTCCACCGGCGGCATCGTCTCGGCGACCGTGGTGCTGCCCCAGTGCGGATCGGTCCAGGACGCCGATCCCGCCGCGAACCTGCTGTGGACCGGCCAGGTCATGGTCGGCAGCGTCTGAGGTCGCTCCGGTGACCCGCACCCCGAACTCCCCGTACCCCATGGAAGGAACCCACCCGTGAACCAGCCCATCCAGGCCCTGAACATCCTCGGCACGACCCCTCTGGGCGCCACCGCCGAGCCCGAGACGCAGCAGGCGGCCCCCGATCACAGCGACGCCCCCGTGCACGATGTGGTCATCGTCGGCTCCGGCCCTGCCGGCTACACGGCCGCCGTGTACGCGGCCCGCGCCGAGATGAAGCCCGTGGTGATCGCGGGCGCTCTCGACGCCGGCGGCGCGCTGATGACCACCACTGACGTGGAGAACTTCCCCGGCTTCCCCGGGGGCGTGCAAGGGCCCGAGCTGATGGCGCAGATGCAGGAGCAGGCCGAGCGGTTCGGCGCTGAGATCCTGTTCGAGGACGCGGTGGACCTCCAGCTGGAGGGTGAGATCAAGACAGTCACTCTCGATGACGGCACCGTGCACCGCGCGAAGGCCCTCATCATCGCCACCGGTTCCGCCTACCGCGAGCTCGGTGTGGAGGGCGAGGAGCGGCTCTCGGGCAAGGGCGTCAGCTGGTGCGCCACCTGCGACGGCTTCTTCTTCAAGGACCAGGACATCGTGGTGGTCGGCGGTGGCGACAGCGCCGTGGAGGAGGCCACGTTCCTCACCCGCTACGCCACCAACGTGACCCTGGTGCACCGCCGGGACGAGCTGCGGGCCTCCAAGATCATGGCCCGGCGCGCCGAGGCCGATCCCAAGCTGCGCTTCGCCTGGAACAGCCAGGTGGTGAGCATCAACGGTGAGGACAAGGTGGAATCGGTGACCCTGCGGGACGTGGAGACCGGGGAGGAGCGCACCCTTCCCACCGGCGCCGTGTTCGAGGCCATCGGGCACGTGCCGCGCACCGAGCTGCTGCGCGGGAAGCTCGAACTGGATGCGCAGGGATACATCGTGTGCAAGGACCGCTCCACCTACACGTCCGTTCCAGGAGTCTTCGCTGCCGGCGACGTGGTCGACCACACCTACCGGCAGGCCATCACTGCCGCGGGATCCGGCTGCCAGGCCGCGCTGGACGCGGAGCGCTGGCTCACCGACCAGGCAGCGCTGGCTTTCGCCGGGGAGGCAAGCCCCCGCGAGGCCGCCGCCGACGAGGTGCCGACGGAGCCCTCCGCACCGGAGGCCCAGCTCACCCCCGTCACGCCGGGGACGGAGTCCGACGCGTCGACGACACTGCCCGCAGCGGAGTGATCGGCGCGGCACCGATCCGAACCGACCTGGGCTCCTTCTCATGAGCAGCCCCTCCATGCCAGGGGCGGGGAGGCCTTCGCGGAAGGACCGGTCGGCTGACGTGGAGCACCCGGTGCACCCAGACCAGCCGACTGACCTGGAGCTGCTCGCTGATCCGGAGCAGCCGACTGACCTGAGCGGGGACCGTCCTGCCGTGGTGCTGGTGACCGCATCGTGGTGCGGTCCGTGCCGACCGGCACCCACGGTGCTTCGTGAGCTGGGCCGACGGTGGGGGCCGTCTGTGCATGCGGTCATGATCGAGGACCCGTCCGATGAGGTGCTCGATCAGCTGGTGATCGACGTGCTTCCGGTCTGGCTGCGACTGGCGCCGGGAACCGTTGCCGCACCGGGGCCCGGCTCTACCCCCGTGTCGCCAAGGACTCCACTGCGCGTCGGCAAGGAGCACAGCGTGCCCGCCGGGTCCGGCGTACCTGCGGACGCAGACCCACCTCACCCGCTCATCGCCGACCTGCGCGGTGCCTTTCCGGATGGCACGCCGGTGCGACTTCGCGGGGAGTGGTCCATCACCAAGCGTCACGACGGTGCCCTCCCCAAGCACGAGGTCGACGTGCGGTTCGGCAGCGTGGATGCGGGTCTCGACTGATCCTGTCAAGTCATCCCGTACTCCTACCGCTGACATGCACGAACTCGCCGTGCACCATGGTGTGCACACAGTTGTCCACACACAGCGGCACATCAGTCCACAAGGTCATCCACAGGAAAATGTGGACAAGGTCGAGGTCGTGAATCATCTCTACTCACGTGTACAAAGTAGCGTCTGACCTGCAGTTTTGCTCATTCCCGCAGGCCACCCAGGGTAAGGGGCCTGGGCCTGGCGTGCACAGCCTGGTCCGGAACAAAGATCGACCGAGGGGGATTGTCCACACACCTACTCACAGTGTGCAAAGTCGCGGATTGAGTGGCCCTCCTCCCTCATGGCCCGGCTCCACGAGGAACATGGCTGTACCGCTCCGCTGGCTGTTCCCAGTGATGATTGCTGTCGACTTCGCCGGTGCGCTGGCGGGCGCTCGCGTCGCTGCAGCCCGCCCGGTCATTCATCAACGGCGGCCTCATGCAGCTGTGGGCAGCTCTATGTTCCGCGTGAAACGCCGCCGTCTGCGGCCGGATAGTAGAGGGTCCTCTGTCGGCGAAGCCCGCGGTGGGGTGCTCTGTCCGAACGATTCTGCCGGTTTCACGGCGAACGGGTAGACCCACTGGAGGGTTCCTAATTGAACAGCCCCCCGTGAATTGAGTCGTGACGGTGTGGCCTGCACCGCCCAGCAGCCATCACCTGGCGGTCAGAGGTTGTGTTCCATGTGAAACGGGATGCTTCGCTCGGCAAGGCCGTCGTTTCACATGGAACATACGGCGCCCATCGTCGTGATCGATCGAGTGACCTCTGTGCTCCCTAGACGACGCTGTCATTGTGGATCGGCTACCAGGCGCGACGCTAGGCGAGTTCTCCGCACAACCGAAGCCCACTCGGCGCCGCAGTCTCGGTACTGCGAGAACTCCGTTTCACATGGAACGCCCCAAGAGCTCGGCGCCACACTGGATCCGTCCGATTATTGCCGCTTCTCTTGACGCGACCGTATCGCTGCCCGCATGAACCGCGGGTGAGAGTTTCACGTGCAACCAGCTCACGTGCTGGGTGGTGACGCCGTGCGTCCAGATGGGAACGGGATCCAAGCATCGCCGATAGCACCCTTTTTGGTAGCTTCACGTGAAACTGCCCGGCACGTTGCGTGGACCGCGGTGAGCTTCGGCCTACCTGGCCCCGCTGCGCATAGCACTGGCTCCGGCAGGCGGGGTGTGCCGCTAGGAGGACGCGCGACGCTCGGGGCTACCGTAATGAGAGGCGTCCATCCGCGGCCGCACATCAAAGACACCTTGCTCCGCACGCTCCATCCACCACGGCCCGGACTGTGCGGCTGTTTCACGGGAAACTAGAGCATCGTGCCGTTACAGCTGACAACGCCGCCGACGGGGAGATGGCAAGTTGTGTTTCATCGTTGCGTTTCACGTGAATCTCATGCGCGGCTCGTAGCCAGGTTCGTGGCGGCCGCCCCGGGCCACCCCGTGCGCGGGATGGCTCCGGCCCTCGACCTCGGGAGAGCCCGCACGATCCCACCCCGCAAGTGAGCCCAGCGGCCTCGGCTGTGCGCCTGACGAGTGCTGGCCGGATCAATCCCGCTTGACCTGGCAGCCCGTCCGCGTTCCACATGCAACGCGTCATGCGGTGCAGCCCCAGTCACGGGGAATCAACTCGAATGCCCGGCAACACGGGTTACACGTGAAACATGGTGTCGGCCCCTTGCGGGGCGAGGAGAGGCCCCGCGGTTGTAATTCTCCGGATGTCCCTCGTCCACGGGGCGCACCGCTTTCTACACGGCAAATCTATACGGCGCTGTACGAGTCGCACGCACTTACTTCGCCGTTACACGAAATCTGACGTTTCCCGTGGAACCTCTGCGTCGTCCGCGTAGCCGCCCGCAAGCAAGCCGCGTGACGACTTGGCGAGCCCGCGCGAGGAGATGACGAGCGATGATCCACGTGAAACCGTTCCCGCAGTAGCGCCCAGCCTCACGCTAACCCTGATTCACGTGGAACAACGCAGCGAACGTCCGCATCATCTCACCGACCCCAAAAGGTACCGCTAGCACGTGATTCAGGGCCGTCACCGGAGCAGGACAACCGAGCGATCACCAGCGGAAACGCGTCTCATCCACACGTCTGTGCACAATGGTGGATTCAGCAGGGGCACGATGCGTCGGCGTATGCACGTGGATGCGGTCTCGCAGTGCTCTTGGGCTCAACGGGCACGTGCGTGTCACAACCACACCAGAAATGCGTGACCCGTCCGCCGCTGAGGAGGAGCGACACCGCCGAGGCTGCACGCTTATGCAGTGGACTGCATACTCTTGCACCGGGTCGCGGAACCCACCCCTATGCCGGAGCCCGGCTCTGTGCGATGTCCAGGCGCCGAGTTGCCCCGCGCCGTACACAGGGTGCCGTTCAGACCCGCTGGTCGTTCCCGTGGAACTGGGCCGGCAGCTCCAGCCCGATGCGTTCCACCAGACGCTCGAGATCCTCGATGTTGGAGAACTCCAGCGTGATCTTTCCCTTGCGCTTGCCCACGTCGATGCGAACGGGAGCCTCCAGACGATTGGAGAGCCGGCTGGTGATGTCCACGACGTGGGGATCGTAGGTGCTGCGTCGCGGGGTCCGAGTGACCGTGGGCTGTGCACCGCGGGTCACCAGGCGTTCCACCGCACGCACCGAGAGGCCCTCCTGCACGATGCGCTGGGCGAGCTCCTCCATCAGGGACGGGTCATCCAGGGAGAGGAGAGCTCGTGCGTGGCCAGCGCTGATCGCTCCGCTGGCGAGTCGTCGCTGCACAAGAGCGGGCAAGCGCATCAGGCGAAGAGTGTTGGTGATCTGAGGGCGCGACCGGCCGATCCGCTCAGCCAGCTCCTCCTGGGTGCAGCCGAAGTCCTCCAGCAGCTGCTGATATGCAGCCGCTTCCTCCAGCGGGTTCAGCTGGGATCGGTGCAGATTCTCCAGCAGCGCATCGCGCAGGAGGTCGTCGTCCCTGGTCTCACGGATGATCGCCGGGATCCGATCAAGGCCGGCACGCCGAGCTGCACGCCAACGGCGCTCGCCCATGACCAGCTCGAAGGACTCACCATCCTCCGTGACGGAGATCGGCCGCACCACCACGGGCTGCAGCACACCGACCTGCTGGAGCGACTCGGCGAGCTCGTCGAGCTCATCCTCGTCGAACATGGTGCGGGGGTTGCGCGGGTTCTCGCGGATCTCATGGATCGGGACCTCGGCGAACTCCGCGCCCGGCACGGGCACCAGGTCCGCGTCCTCATCGTCCTTGGATGCGGTATCGGGCTCCGCGGTCTCGGTCACCGAGCTCGTGTCCCGCGGCACGGACACCGGGGTGCTCTGGACCTCCTCGACGTCGACCGCGGGGCTCTCGCCAGGAGTCTCGGACACGGTGGAATCCTCCTCCACCGGCGCGGCAGCGATCGGGGAGGGAGCGACCGGTGCAGAAGCCTCGACCGGTGCGGCATCGGCGGAGCCGGACTGCGCAGGTTCGGTCGCAGCGGAGGGGCTCGCCACTGCAGGAGTCTCCTCCGAGGGCGCTTCTGCAGCGGGCGCCTGCTGCGTGCCTGCGGGATCGGCGGGCTTGGGGGAGGTGGAACGACCGGGCTTCGTCGTGGTGGACGTCGTGGCCCGGGACGAGGAGGTGCCCTTCTGTCCAGCAGTGGACGTGGTGTCACGGCGGGACTTCGATGCACCGGCCTTGGAGGTCCCCGCCTTCGATGCCCCCCCTTTCGACGTCCCCGCCTTCGACGCACTCTTCGTGGCGGTTCCCTGCCTCGAGGATCCGTCCTTGGAGGACTCGGACTCGGTGGCACCTGACCCAGCGGATGCGCCCGCGGGGGAGGATTTCGCGGTGCGGGTCCTTCGCGCGGGTGACGAGGTGCTCCTGCTGGTCGCCGTACCTCCGGCGCCGCGCCCGCGGCGCTCCGCGGCGGCGCGCGCCATGTCTCCGGCGAGATCCTGCTTGGCTGCGCGTTCGCGCTGGGGCCGGTCGGAGTCCGAGTGCACCGGTTCACCGGAGAAGAACATGTCCACCGGCCTGGTCGAGGAGCCCTTCTCCCCGGCCTCCGGCGAGGTGCGCGGGTGCGAACGGGTGCGCAGATCCTGGCCGGGTGCAGGTGCGGTGCCGGCGCCCGGGATCAGTGCGCCGAGGCCTCGACCGAGTCCGCGCTTCTGCGTCATGTGCGTCGTCCTTCCGGGTGGGTCGTCCACCGAGAGCAGGGGAACCGTTCCGCTGGGGGCGTCGTCGCCATCGGCGGATCGGGGGGTCAGGGGGCTGGGCGAATGGTGAGTTCGTGGGCTGCGGCGCGGTACGCGAGGGCGCCGCTCGACCCCGGGTCGTAGGTCAGGACCGTCTGCCCGTAGCTGGGGGCCTCGGAGATCCGGACCGAGCGCGGGATGGTGGTGGAGAAGGTCTGCTCCGGGAAGTGGTCGCGCACGTCCTGGGCCACCTGGGCGGCCAGTCTGGTACGGGCGTCGTACATCGTCAGCAGGATCGAGGAGACCACCAGCTCCGGGTTCAGGTGCTGGCGCAGCAGCTCGATGTTGTTCAGCAGCAGGGTGAGGCCCTCGAGCGCGTAGTACTCGGCCTGGATCGGGATCAGCACCTCTCGGGCCGCGACCAGGGCGTTCACGGTCAGCAGGCCCAGGGAGGGCGGGCAGTCCACCAGCACGTAGTCCAGGCGCGGGAGGCCGGCCGATTCGCGCTCGGCCAGCAGATCGCGGATGGCGCCGCGCAGCCGGTTCTCCCGGGCCACCATCGAGACCAGCTCGATCTCGGCACCGGAGAGGTTGATGGTCGCGGGCGCGCACAGCAGCCCCTCCATCTCGGGGACCGGCTGGATCACCTCTTGCATGGGGGTGGACTCCACCAGCACCTCGTACATGCTGGGCACGTCCGCGTGGTGGTCGATGCCCAGGGCCGTGGAGGCATTGCCCTGCGGGTCCACGTCCACCACCAGCACGTCCAGCCCACCCATGGCCAGGGCGGCCGCCACGTTCACGGTGGTGGAGGTCTTGCCCACCCCGCCCTTCTGGTTGGCCACCGTGATCACACGGGTGGCCTCCGGAGCGGCGAACTCGAGCCCTTCCAGCTCGCGGCGTCGAGCATGGTCACGGGCCAGTTCGCGCATCAGCGGAGTGTCGTCCAGACCGCCGCCTGCGGGCGCGGAGTCCTCGCGCTGATCAGCCACGTCGGCCTCCCTTCCTGGTCGCCTGGGGGGTGCGGAGCACGTGGACCACTGTAGTGGGAACCTCCACCTCGCCGTCCCCGTACCGCTCGATGCGGGCATCGGTCCCGCCCAGACGGCGCAGCACCGGGGCGGCCTTGTCGATCTCCTCCGCCGCGGAGCCGCCCTTCATGGCCAGCAGCGTGCCGCCCGCGGTCACCAGGGGCAGGGTCCACTTGGCCAGTTTGTCCAGCGCGGCCACGGCGCGCGCGGTGACCAGATCGAAGTCACGCTCGCCGTGCAGCTCCTCGGCACGGGCGCGCACCACCTCGATGCCCAGGCCCAGTTCCGCGTTCACCTCGTCGAGCCAGGTGGTGCGACGCTGCATGGTCTCGATCAGGGTGACGCGCAGCCCGGGCCGCGCGATCGCGATCACGATGCCCGGCAGTCCTGCACCGGAGCCGACGTCGGCCAGGGTGCCGACGGGCCGGTCAGTCGCGCCCACCTCGTCGATCGCGTCGGCCAGCAGGGCGCAGTTCAGGACGTGCCGCTCCCACAGCCGATCCACCTCGCGCGGACCGATGAGACCCCGCTCGGGGCCCTGCTCGGCGAGCATCCCGGTGAAGCGCTCGGCCAGGTCGAGACGGTCGCCGAAGAGCCGCTCGGCCGGGCCGCGCAGCTGCTCGGGAACGGTGGAGGAGGGGGCCATCCGGGACCTCAGGACGCCGGGTAGATCACGACGTGACGGTCCTTGCCATCACCGTCGGACTCCGAGCGCAGTCCCTCGCGCTTGGCGACGTCGTGGACGACCTTGCGCTCGAAGGGGTTCATGGGGCGCAGCGGCACCGGGGAGCCCCCGGACTTCGCCTGCGCGACGGCATCGGCGGCGAGATCCTCCAGGGACTCCTTGTGCTGGGCCCGGAAGCCGCAGATGTCCAGCATCAGGCGGGAGCGGTCGCCGGTGCGGGTCTGCACGGCCAGTCGAGTGAGCTCCTGCAGGGCGTCCAGCAGCTCGCCGCGCGGCTCGTTCATGCGCTTCAGCTTCTCGGCCCCGCGGATCTCCACGGAGGCACGGTCGCCGTCCACGTCGATGTCGATGTCGCCGTCGAGATCGGCGATGTCCAGCAGCTCCTCGAGGTAGTCGGCGGCGATGTCGCCCTCCTCCTCCAGGCGCTTCAGACGCTCCTGGCGGGACTCACCGGAGTCCTCGGCAGCCGGAGCACCTGCCAGGGCCTCCTGGTCGGCGGCGAAAGATGCATCACCGGTGGATGCGACAGCCTCAGCGGAGCGGGCGGGCTCTGGGGTGCCGGCGGCCTGGGCGGCCTCGCCCTGCTCCTCGAGGGTGATGATCTCGGCATCCATCGCGGTGGGATCCGGGGTGGTGCGGTCAGCGGCGGCGCCTGCGTGGCCGCCCTCGCCCGAGGGGGGCTGCGGGGTGGTGTCGTTCATCGGTGGTCCTCCTGGAATGCTGCGGGAAAAAGGATGTCCCGGGAGCAGCAGTGCTCCCCTCGGACACGGTCACTTGTGGCGCTTGGAGCCCTTCTTGGAGCCCTTGGATCCCTTGTTCAGGGGCGAGGTGGACGGCGCGGGCTTCTCCTGGGCGGCGCGGGCCTGCTGGGCAGCCCGGCGCTGCTCCTGCGCCTTGGCGCGGGCGGCGCGGGCCTGCGCCAGCTTCTCCTGATCACTGAGGCTCTTGTTCTTCTTGGGCTGCACGCGGATGGGGGCAGCCTCCTCGGGCTCCTCCACGACCTTCTTCTTCGGCGTGAAGTCCAGGGGCTCCAGGCCCTTCTTCTCGCGCTTGGCGTTGATGCGGGCCTGGCGCTGCTTCTCCGCATCGGAGCCCGGGGTGGGGGTCGCGCGGATGACGATGTACTGCTGGACGAAGGTCCACACGTTGGTGGTGAGCCAGTAGATGAGCACACCGATCGGCATGCCCGGTCCCGTGATCACGTAGATGAACGGGAGCATGTACAGCATCATCTTCTGCGTGCTGGCCATCGGCCCCTCGAGGGCTGCCTTGGGCATGTTGCGCATGGTCAGCTCCTTCTGGGTGATGAAGGTGACCGCGCACATGAGAGCGATGATGATGCCGGAGACGAGCTTGGTGGTCAGACCGCCGGCGCCGGACTGCAGGAAGCTGTCGGCGATGGTGACGTTGCCGAGGAAGGTACCGGTGTAGGCGCTGTGGGCCAGTTCCGGGGTGAGCGGGCCGAAGCCCTCACCCCCGGCGGCCTGGGGCAGCTTGGTGAACAGCACCCGGAACAGCGCGAAGAAGATCGGCATCTGCAGCAGGATCGGCAGGCACGAGGAGAACGGGCTGGCGCCGGCCTCCTTGTAGATGGCCATGGTCTCCTGCGCCATCGCCTGGCGGGACTCCGGGTCCGTCTTGCCCTTGTACTTCTTCTGCACGGCCTGCAGCTCGGGGCTGACCATCTGCATCGCCCGGGAGGCCCGGATCTGACGTACGAACAGCGGGATGATCAGGGTCCTGATCACCACGGTGAGGCCCACGATCGACAGCGCCCAGGTCCAGCCGGAGTCGGGGTCCATGAACACGGACAGCAGCCTGTGGAACTGCACCATGATCCATGCCACGGCCCATTCGATGGGATACAGAGGGTTCATCGGCCTGGTTCTTCCTGCCGCCCGGATGCGCATGACGTCCATGCGATGTGACGGCTGTGGGTCGGGGTTCTGGACAAGGGTAGGCCCTAGCGGGCCGGTCTCCGCAGTCGACGTGGATTGGTCCACATCCCCGGGGCGGGAACCGGATCGGGGCCGCCGCGGGTGAGCGGGTTGCAGCGCAGGATGCGCCACGCGGTGAGCAGGGTCCCCTTCACGGCGCCATGGACGCGCAGGGCGTCCATGCCGTACTGGGAGCAGACGGGGTAGAAGCGGCAGGCCGGCGGCGTGTACGGCGAGATTCCCACCTGGTAGGCCCGCACCGGCAGTGCCAGCAGGCGGCGCGGCAGGTGCCTCACGGTGCGCATTGAAGTGCCCATCAGAGCGCCGCCTCTCCAGCGGAGCGCCGGGAGAGCTTGCGGGTGGCTGAATCGAGCGCACCGGCCAGATCCGCCTCGAGCTGGTCGAAGGCCAGCGCATCGATGCCCGGCAGGGCGCGCACCACCACGGCGGCGGTCGGGGGCAGCTGCGCCAGCAGCGGCCGGATGATCTCCCGCATCCGACGGGTCACGCGGTTGCGCACCACGGCGTTGCCGATCTTCTTGGACACGACGAATCCCACGCGGGGTGCCTCCGGCCCCTCCGGCAGGAGGGCCAGATGCACGACCACGTGGGATCGGGCGCTGCGCACGCCACGGCGGGTGACGGCGCGGAAGTCGTCGCCGGTGCGGAGCCGGTGACGGGACCAGGGGGTCACGGTCCCGACGCTGCCGGCCTGCGGCCTCAGGCCGACAGTTCGCTGCGGCCCCGGGCGCGACGCGCGTTGACGATGGCGCGGCCTGCGCGAGTGCGCATGCGGGCGCGGAAGCCGTGCTTCTTGGCGCGACGACGGTTGTTCGGCTGGAAGGTGCGCTTGCTCATCGGTTCTCCTCGATCATGGGCACGGACGTGCCCCTCGCGGTGGCATGTGGTCTGCTGCGCGGACGGGCTGATCGGGCGCTCGCGCGGATGACGGAGCGGCTGCCGGGTGACCGGACCGACCAGGACGACGTCCCGGTGACGTCTACAGGTCGGCTCGCAGCGCTGACTGCACGATCCTAGGGGCGGGGCGTCGAGGGGTCAACGGCTGAGGCGCAGGTGAGCGCCGGTGTGGCCGGTTTCTCACTGCGCGCCGTATGCCCACGGGCGTCTCCACGGCGGTAGCGGACGGCGGTGAGGGGACGCACATCCCGGGAACCGCCCGCCCCGACCAGGTGCGGCCACCCGACGCCCCACACATCCACACCAGCGATCCACACGATTGTGGATCATGTGGAAAACTACCTGGACTGCTGCCTTCCACCGGAGATGATCATGAATGACACGCGGATCGACGTCGAGGTGATCTGGGACCGCACCCTTCAGATCCTGCGCCGTGACGAGACCGTGTCCCCCCGGGTGATGGCCCTGCTCACCCTGTCCCGACTGATGGCCGTGGTGGCGGACACCGCCCTGCTGGCAGCCCCCTCCACCTCTGCGAAGGAGCTGTTCGAGCACCGGATCGTGGACTCCCTCAAGAGTGCGCTCAGCGAGGCCGCCCAGCGCGAGATGCGCTTCGCGGTGACCGTGGACGAGTCCCTGCTGCTGGAGGGGGACGACGAGGATCCCGCCCCCGCCGGTGCGGTGATCTCCCGTCCCACCAGCGCCGGTGCACACTCTGTGGACAACTCTGTGGATGGTTCTGCGGAGGATGTCCACATCGGCCCCTCCGACGGTGGATTCACCCGTGCAGGCAGCGGTGACCGGTCAGGGACCGCAGGTGGCACAGGCAGCATCGCCCCGTCGGCCACCGCCGCGCACTCCTCGACCCCGCCGGCCCAGTGGGGCCCGAACTCGGCCCGGCCCATTAGCAGCACCTCCCCTGCCGGTAGCCGATCCCTGTGGTCCCCTCCCACCGCGGATTCCCCGGCGCCGGCACCGCGGGCCCCGCTCGCCGAGACCACGCTGGTGGGCGATTCGCGCCTGAACGGCAAGTACACCTTCGACACCTTCGTGATCGGCTCCTCGAACCGTTTCGCGCAGGCAGCCTGCTCGGCCGTGGCCGAGACCCCCGCCAAGGCATACAACCCGCTGTTCATCTACGGCGGCTCCGGCCTGGGCAAGACCCACCTCCTGCACGCCGTGGGCCACTACGCCCAGAGCCTGTACCCGGAGATCGTGGTGCGGTACGTGAACTCCGAGGAGTTCACCAACGACTTCATCAACTCCGTGCAGTCCGGCCAGTTCGGCAAGGCCCAGGAGTTCCAGCGCCGCTACCGCGACATAGACATCCTGCTGATCGACGACATCCAGTTCCTTCAGCGCGCACCGGAGACGATGGAGGCGTTCTTCCACACCTTCAACACGCTGTACAACTCGGACAAGCAGATCGTGATCACCTCGGACCTTCCCCCCAAGGAGCTGGGAGGCTTCGAGGACCGCATGCGCTCGCGCTTCGAGATGGGCCTGATGACCGACGTCCAGCCTCCGGATCTGGAGACCCGCATCGCGATCCTGCGCAAGAAGGTGGCCCAGGAGAACACCGGCGAGGTGCCCCACGACGTGCTGGAGTACATCGCCAGCCACATCGCCACCAACATCCGCGAGCTCGAGGGCGCACTGATCCGGGTCCAGGCGCTGCACTCCCTGTCCCGGCAGCCGATGGACGTCACACTCGCCCAGAGCGTGCTGAAGGACCTGCTCAGCCACGACGACGGCACCCAGATCACCGCCTCCACGATCATCGCGCAGACGGCCACTTACTTCGGTCTTTCGGTCGAGGAGATCATCGGCACTGGGCGCTCGCGGCGCCTGGTCTCGGCCCGGCAGATCGCGATGTACCTGTGCCGTGAGCTGACCGACATGCCGCTGATCCGCATCGGCGAGGAGTTCGGCGGCCGCGACCACACTACCGTGATGCACGCCAACAAGAAGATCAGCGAGCTGATGAAGGAGCGCCGCGCGATCTTCAACCAGGTCACGGAGCTGACGGCACGGATCAAGAGCTCCAATTCCAGCTCCCGGCACTGAGGGATCACACGCGGGAGAGGGCCCTGCTCCTCCCCAATGTGGACAACTCTGTGGATGGTGTGGACGGATTGGCATCCATGCAGGAGATGGTGTGCATGGCGGAATCACAGGAATCGGCTGTGAGGGCTTCGTCCTGCACAGTCCGACCACGCCGGAACGCGTGTGATTCACACTCCGTCCATCTGTCGCTCATCGGTGATGACCTGCGAGGACGGTGGTTGTCCACGGAATCCACAGCCGTGATGAAGAGGACTGCAGTTATGTGCTCGACGGGGATGTGGATGGGGCGCCGGGGGCGGGCACCAGGGAAGTCAAGGATCTCAGCCGGTGTGTCGGCGGAAGGGTCACGGAGCGGATACGCTGGGTCCCGATCGTGAATGACGACCCTTCCGAAGGAGTGGCAACGGTGAAGTTCCACCTCGACCGCGGCGTTCTGGGCGACGCCGTCTCCTGGGCCACCCGCACCCTCCCCGTGCGACCGGCGATGCCCATCCTGCAGGGTGTGCGGATCGTGGCCGACGCCGGCGGTGAGCTGCAGCTGTCCACCTTCGACTACGAGGTCAGCGCGCAGATCACCATCGACGCCGAGGTGGACCAGCCCGGCGAGGTGCTGGTGCAGGGCCGGATGCTCTCGGACATCGTGAGGGCCCTGCCCAACAAGGACGTCACCGTCGCCCTCGAGGGGACCAAGCTCCAGGTCCGCTGCGGCAGCGCTCGCTTCGCCCTGGCCACCCTGCCGGTCGAGGAGTACCCACAGCTGCCGGCCATGCCGCCCGTGGCCGGATCCGTCCCGGCCGACGTGTTCGCCGAGGCGATCTCCCAGGTGACCGTGGCCGCCTCCAAGGACGACACCCTCCCCCTGCTCACCGGCGTGAAGATCGAGATCTCCGGCGAGACCATGACGCTGATGTCCACCGACCGCTACCGGCTGGCGATGCGCGAGCTCACCTGGAACCCGGCCAGTCCCGGCACCGAGCTGACCGCCCTGGTGCGCGCCCGCACCCTGCACGAGGTGGCCCGTTCCCTGGCAACCGGGGGCAGGGTCGACATCGCCCTGTCCCAGGAGGGTTCGGCGAACCTGATCGGCTTCGAGGCCGGCGGCCGCCGCACCACCTCCACCCTGGTCGACGGCGACTACCCGCCCGTGCGCCGCCTGTTCCCCGACTCCACCCCGATCACCGCCGTGGTCGCCACCGGGCCGCTCATCGACGCGGTCAAGCGCGTGTCCCTGGTGGCCGAGCGCAACACTCCCGTGCGGCTCTCCTTCACCGAGGGTCAGGTGGCTCTGGAGGCCGGCGCCGGTGACGACGCCCAGGCCAGTGAGGTGCTCGAGGCGCAGCTGGACGGCGAGGACCTGGTGGTCGGATACAACTCCGGCTTCCTGCTGGACGGTCTGAGCGCCCTGGGCACCGAGTTCGCGCGGCTCACCTTCACCGACTCCATCAAGCCCTCCGTCATGGCCGGCCAGGAGTCTCTCGAGGGCAGCCCCAGCAGCTCGTACAAGTACCTGATCATGCCGATGCGGATCTGAGCGGCGGGGGTGACCCCTCCGTGCTGCTGACCTCCCTCGAGCTCACCGACTACCGCTCCTACCCCCGGCTGTCCCTGGCCGTGAAGCCCGGGATCACCGTGCTGGTGGGACGGAACGGCCAGGGAAAGACGAACATCGTCGAGGCCGTCTGGTACCTCGCCACCCTCTCCAGCCACCGTGTCTCCCACGATGCCGCGCTGGTGCACCGCGGCGAGAGCACCGCCATCATCCGCGCGAGCTTCCTGCGCGCCGGCCGCCCCCTGCAGGTGGACCTCGAGATCACCCCGGGCCGCTCCAATCGTGCCCGCGTGCAGGGCAGCGGCCTCAGTCGGCTGCGGGACCTGCTGGGAGAGGTGCGAGCGGTGCTGTTCGCCCCGGAGGACCTGGGCCTGGTCAAGGCCGATCCCGAGGGCCGGCGGCGGTTCCTGGACGAGCTGCTGTTCGTCATCGCCCCGCGCTACGCCTCGGTCAAGGCCGACTACGACCGGGTGCTCAAGCAGCGCTCCAACCTGCTCAAGCAGATGCGGTCCATGAGACGCGGCAGCAGCGGCCGGTCTGTGGGCGGGCTGGACCCCGCCGAGTCCGCCGAGTCCACCCTGGTGGTGTGGGACCAGCAGCTGGCCCGACTGGGTGCGGACCTGCTGCGTGCGCGACTGCACCTGGTCAATCGCCTGCGCCCCCATGTGGGCTACTCCTACCTGCGGGTCTCCTCCGACGAGGGTGCCGAGGAGTCCCTCTCCCTGCCCCCGGACCAGCGGCCCGAGGTGAACTCCCCGGCCGATGTCGCCTACCGCTCCGCGGTGCTCGACGAGCTCGGTGCCCTGCCCGGCACGCTCCCCACCACCGTCGAGATCCACGATGTGATGCTGCGGATGCTGGGCGAGAGGCACGACGAGGAGATCGACCGCGGCGTCACCCTGGTGGGCCCCCACCGCGACGACATGGAGATCCGTCTGCACGACTTCCCCGCCAAGGGGTATGCGAGCCATGGCGAGAGCTGGTCGCTGGCCCTGTCGCTGCGCCTGGGCTCCTACGACCTGCTGCGACTGGAGGAGGGGGATCTCGGCGACGGCGAGCCCATCCTGATACTCGACGACGTGTTCAGCGAGCTGGACGTGCACCGCCGTGAGCGCCTGGGACGCATCGTCACCGGCGCCACCCAGGTGCTGATCACCACCGCCAACGACACCGACATCCCCACCTCCCTGCACGGGGACATGCACCTGGTGGACGTGACGCTCGGCGAGGCGGTGCCGCGCAGCAGCAGCGCCGGGAGCAGCTGGTGAGCGGCCGCATGACTCCGCGCCGCGGCGGGTCTGCGCCCGGCGGTGGCAGCGCAGCTGACGGTAGGCGTCGCACCCCGCCCCCGACCCTGCCGCGACCGTCGCTGGCGAACCCCTACGACCTGTCCACGTGGCGCCGGGACGACACATCGGCGCAGCGCCTCGGTGCCGCGCATCTGCCGCAGGAGCCGCCGACCGAGCAGACCCGCGCCCAGCGCCAGGCGAGCTGGCCGGAGCCGGGTCCCGGTCCCGACCAGGGGGCCGATGACCAGCAGTGGGTCGACGACCGCGATCCCGAGCCGGAACCGCCTGCCTACGACCCGGTGGACCTGCCCACCCCCGCTGATCCCTTCGAGCTCGCCCGCCGCACCGTCAACCGCTCCCGGGCCGCGGCGCGAGACCGGGGCCTGTTCCCGATCTCCGCCAAGACCCAGGCCCGCGACGTGCGCGACCGATCCACTAGCGCGCCGGGCTACTCCGGCGCGCGGCCCGATCCCCGGGACCCGCAGGGCGTGCAGCTGGTGCTGCGCCGCGTGCTGGGCGACCTGGGATGGAGTGCCGGCATGAGCGCGGGACGCGTGCTCGAGGAGTGGGAGGAGATCGTCGGCGACCGGCTGGCTGTCCATTGTCGCCCGGTCTCCTTCGAGGACGGGGTGCTGGTGGTCAGCGCCTCCTCCTCCGCCTGGGCCTCCCAGCTGCGCATGCTCACTCCCCAGCTGATCACCACCATCGAGGAGCACGTGGGTTCGCACGTCGTCTCCGAGCTGCGAGTCACCGGGCCCGCCGCCGCGCAGCGCAGCTGGAAGAAGGGCCGCCGCACCGTCACCTGGCGGGGCCCGCGCGACACCTACGGGTGAGATCCCTGCGCGGCCCCGTGGCGGGAGATCACCCCTCGGCGCGTACCGGACCCCACGGGACGGCGTCCGAGTCGTTCCACGGGGGGTTCTCGGGCCTCCTGGGGGCACTTCCGCGTCGTGTTGTCCACATGATCGGGGCGTCGAATAGGTTCACGGGCCTGATTCCGATAGAATCGACCAGGTTCGACCGGCAACCCGGCGCACTGCTTCCTGTTCCCGGCCCCGAGGTCAGCGGCCTGTGGGCCCTCGCGCGCGTGCGCGAGGCGCGTCGGGCCGTTCGCGTGCCAGGCCAGGATACGTTCCGCGCCGCCACCAGGTCGAACTCCCTCGGCGCTCCACCGGAGCCGAGGGCCCCCGGACTGCGAGGAGCTGCACCACGTGAGCGACAGCGACCACCCCACGCCCGATCAGGCAGTGACCCAGGCCCAGGCCGAGCCCCCCGCGCCCAGCGCCGCGGAGAGCGCCGCTCACGCACCTGAGCACTACGAGGCCTCGGACATCACCGTTCTCGAGGGCCTCGAGGCCGTCCGCAAGCGCCCCGGCATGTACATCGGCTCCACCGGTGAGCGCGGGCTGCACCACCTGGTGTGGGAGATCGTCGACAACTCCGTGGACGAGGCCCTGGCCGGCCACGGCGACTCGATCGAGGTCACGCTGCTGGAGGACGGCGGCGTCAGGGTGGTCGACCACGCCCGCGGCATCCCGGTGGACATGCACCCCACCGAGGGCAAGCCCGCCGTGGAGCTGGTGCTCACCGTGCTGCACGCCGGCGGCAAGTTCGGCGGCGGCGGGTACGCCGTCTCCGGAGGTCTGCACGGCGTGGGATCCTCGGTGGTCAACGCCCTGTCCCGTCGGATGGAGGTGGAGATCCGCCGTCAGGGCCACGTGTGGCGCCAGGCGTACCAGCGCGGCATCCCCGAGGCCCCGCTGGACAAGGGCGAGCAGACCGAGGAGACCGGCACCACCATCAGCTTCTGGCCGGATGCGGAGATCTTCGACGCCACCGTGTTCGACGTCGAGGTGCTGCGCAAGCGCTTCCAGCAGATGGCGTTCCTGAACAAGGGCCTGGCGATCACCCTCACCGATCTGCGTCCCGCCGTCGTGGAGGAGAGCGAGGAAGACCTCGTCGACGTCGAGCTGGAGGGCGAGGGCGAGGACAAGCCCACCGGCCCCCCCACCTGGACCTACCGCTACGACCGCGGCCTGCAGGACTTCGTGGAGTTCATCAACAAGGCCAAGCGGGCCGAGGTGATCCACCCCGAGATCATCGCCTTCGAGGCCGAGGACACCGAGGTGAAGATCTCCGTCGAGGTCGCCATGCAGTGGACGGGTGCCTACTCCGAGTCGGTGCACACCTACGCCAACACCATCAACACCCACGAGGGCGGCACCCACGAAGAGGGCTTCCGCACGGCGCTGACGGCGATCGTGAACCGCTACGCCCGCGCCCAGGGCATCCTCAAGGAGAAGGACGCCAACCTCACCGGTGAGGACATCCGCGAGGGCCTGACCGCTGTGGTGTCCGTGAAGCTGGGCGAGCCGCAGTTCGAGGGCCAGACCAAGACCAAGCTGGGCAACGCCATCGCTCGCACCTTCATGGTCAAGGTGATGAACGACCAGCTGGTGGCCTGGATGGAGTCCCACCCTCAGGAGGCCCGCTCCATCGTCACCAAGGCGCAGGCCGCCGCGATGGCCCGCGAGGCCGCCCGCAAGGCCCGCGACGCCACGCGCCGCAAGTCCCCGCTGGAGACGGGCGGCATGCCCGGCAAGCTGCGCGACTGCTCCTCCCGCAACCCCGCCGAGTCCGAGATCTTCATCGTGGAGGGCGACTCCGCCGGCGGCTCGGCCGTCTCCGGTCGCGATCCGCGCACCCAGGCCATCCTGCCCATCCGCGGCAAGATCCTGAACGTGGAGAAGGCCCGGCTGGACCGCGCCCTGGACAACCAGGAGGTGCGCTCGCTGATCACCGCCTTCGGCACCGGCATCGGTGAGGACTTCGACGCCACCAAGCTGCGGTACCACAAGATCATCCTGATGGCCGACGCCGACGTCGACGGCCAGCACATCTGCACCCTGCTGCTGACCCTGCTGTTCCGCTACATGCGGCCGCTGATCGAACTGGGCCACGTGTTCATCGCGATGCCGCCGCTGTACCGCCTGAAGTGGTCCAACTCACCGCACGAGTACGTGTTCAGCGACGAGGAGCGCGATCAGCGCCTGGAGGCCGGCCGCGCGGCCGGCAAGCGGATCCCCAAGGAGAACGGGATCCAGCGCTACAAGGGCCTGGGCGAGATGGACTGGAAGGAGCTCCAGACCACCACCATGGACCGCGACGTGCGCACCCTGAAGCAGGTCACCGTGGACGAGGCCGCCGATGCGGACACCATCTTCTCGGTGCTGATGGGCGATGACGTCGACGCGCGCCGCCGCTTCATCCAGGAGAACGCCAAGGACGTCCGCTTCCTCGACATCTGACGGCCCGGGCGCCGCGCACCCCCGGTGCGCGCCCATCGGCCCGCCCCACCCGCTGCCCGTGGATCCCTCTGGATCCGACGCGAAAGGTCCTTCCCGCATGAGCGACATCCCGAACGACCCCACCACCCCCGAGGAGAACAGCGGCCTGCCCGCCGACCAGGGCGCCGGTGGGACCGGCCCCGAGCCGACGGGCACCCCGTCCGGCGCCGATGACGTCCTGCTGGAGGGCGCACCGGCCGGCCAGGTCGCCCCCGAGGGCACCACCCAGGTCACCGCCTCCGAGGCCGTCGATCGCACCGTGACGCTGGTGGACCCGCTGGACGAGAGCGAGGTCGACAAGATCAGCCAGGTCGACCTCAACCAGGAGATGCAGCGCTCCTACCTCGACTACGCGATGAGCGTGATCGTCGGCCGCGCCCTGCCGGACGTGCGTGACGGACTCAAGCCCGTCCACCGCCGCATCGTCTACGCGATGTACGACGGCGGCTACCGCCCCGACCGCTCCTTCTCCAAGTGCGCGAAGGTCGTCGGCGAGGTGATGGGCAACTACCACCCCCACGGCGACTCGGCGATCTACGACGCGATGGTGCGCCTGGTCCAGCCGTGGTCCATGCGGTACCCACTGATCCTGGGGCAGGGCAACTTCGGCTCCGCCGGTGACGACGGCGCGGCCGCCCCGAGGTACACCGAGTGCAAGATGGCACCGCTGGCCCTGGAGCTGGTGCGGGACATCGAGCAGGAGACCGTCGACACCGTCGGCAACTACGACAACACCATCCAGGAGCCGTCGATCCTGCCGGCCCGCTTCCCGAACCTGCTGGTCAACGGCTCCTCGGGGATCGCCGTGGGCATGGCCACCAACATCCCCCCGCACAACCTGCGCGAGGTCGCAGGGGCCGTGCAGTGGCTGCTGCAGAACCCCGAGGCCACCAAGCCCGAGCTGCTGGAGGCCTGCCTGCGGTTCATCAAGGGCCCCGACTTCCCCACCGGCGCCACCATCGTGGGCACCAAGGGCATCGAGGAGGCCTACCGCACCGGCCGCGGCTCCATCACTCAGCGCGCCGTGGTCAACACCGAGGAGGTGGGCGGGCGGATGGCCCTGGTGGTCACCGAGCTGCCTTACCAGGTCAACCCCGACACCCTGGCCCGCAAGATCGCCGAGCTGGTCAAGCTGGGCAAGGTGCAGGGCGTCGCCGACATCACCGACGAGACCTCCGGCCGCACCGGCCAGCGCCTGGTGCTCACCCTCAAGCGGGACGCCGTGGCCAAGGTGGTGCTCAACAACCTCTACAAGCACACCCAGCTGCAGGAGAACTTTTCCGCCAACATGCTGGCCCTGGCCGGTGGGGTGCCGCGCACCCTGTCGATCGACTCGTTCGTGCGCGAGTGGACCCGCCACCAGATCGACGTGATCGTGCGGCGCACCCAGTACCGCCTGCGCAAGGCCGAGGAGCAGATCCACATCTACCGCGGCTACCTCAAGGCGCTGGACGCGCTGGACGAGGTGATCGCCCTGATCCGGCGTTCCCCGGATGCCGACCAGGCCCGCGAGGGACTGATGGAGCTGCTGGAGATCGACGAGATCCAGGCCAACGCCATCCTGGCGATGCAGCTTCGCCGCCTGGCCGCCCTGGAGCGCCAGAAGATCATCGACGAGCACGACCGCCTGCAGGCGATGATCGAGGAGTACAAGGCGATCCTGGCCGATCCGGCCCGGCAGCGCAGCATCGTCTCCGAGGAGCTCGCCGAGATCGTGGAGAAGTACGGCGACGACCGCCGCACCCAGATCCTGCCCTTCGACTCGGACATGTCGATGGAGGACCTGATCCCGGAGGAGGACGTGGTCGTCACCATCACCAAGGGCGGCTACGTCAAGCGCACCCGCACCGACCAGTACCGGGCGCAGAAGCGCGGCGGCAAGGGCGTGCGCGGGGCGGCGCTGCGGGCCGACGACGTGGTGGAGCACTTCTTCACCACCACCACCCACCGCTGGCTGCTGTTCTTCACCAACCAGGGCCGCGTGTACCGCTCCAAGGGCTACGAGATCCCTGAGGCGCCGCGCGATGCGAAGGGCCAGCACGTGGCGAACCTGATGGCCTTCCAGCCGGAGGAGCGGATCGCCTCGGTGCTGTCCCTGGACACCTACGAGGACGCCGAGTTCCTGGTGCTGGCCACCCGCTCGGGCCTGGTGAAGAAGACCCCGCTGTCGGCCTTCGACTCCAACCGCACCGGCGGCATCATCGCCATCAACCTGCGCGAGGTGGATGGCCCCGACGGGCCCCGTCAGGACCGCGTGATCGCGGCCCGTGCCGTCAACAGCGACGACCACCTGCTGATGGTCTCCCGCAACGGCCAGTCTGTGCGCTTCCCCGCCGCCGACGACGTGCTGCGCCCCATGGGCCGCGCCACCTCCGGTGTGACCGGCATGAAGTTCCGCAACCAGGACGAGCTGCTGGCCATGGACGTGGTGCGGCCGGGCACCTTCGTGGTCACCGTGACCGACGGCGGCTTCGCCAAGCGCACCAGCATCGACGAGTACCGCCTGCAGGGTCGCGGCGGCCTGGGCATCCGGGTGGCGAAGCTGCCGGACGACCGCGGCCACCTGGTCGGTGCGGCCGTTGTGCAGGAGAGCGACGAGCTGCTGGTGGTGATGGAGCGGGGCAAGGTGGTGCGCTCGCGCGTGGACGGCGTGCCCGCCAAGGGCCGCACCACCATGGGCGTGGTGTTCGCCAAGCCCGACAAGGGCGACCACATCATCCTGGTGACCACCACCTCCGAGGCCGAGGTGGACGAGGAGATGGAGGCCGCTGAGGGCGCTGAGTCACAGGCCGCCGCTGGTGAGGCCGCGATCGCCGAGGCGATGGAGGGGACCGAGACCGCCACAGAGGCCGCCCGGGAGGACCTTCCGGCCGATCCCGATGGCGAGGCCGGTTCCGCAGATCCTGTGGAGGCTTCGCCCGCGGACGCGTCGCAGGGGACGGTCGACGGCGGCGATGATCTAGGCTCGGAGCCGTCCGACCCGTCGTCCGACGACGACACCCAGACCGAGGAGTGACCCGTGACCACGAGCAACGCACAGCGCGATTCGGCGTCGTCCGGCGGCTCCTCCAAGGGCGCCAGCCGCAGCCCCGTGAAGTCGGCCTCGGTCGGCAGCGCCAACGAGCGCGAGCGGCGCGGGCCGCGGCGCGTGCGCCTCACCCTGGCGCGGCTGGACCCGTTCTCGGTGATGAAGCTGTCGTTCCTGATCGCGATCGCGATCGGCATCTCCACCGTCGTAGCCGTGGCACTGCTGTGGAACCTGGTGGATGCCATCGGCCTGTGGAATCAGATCGACCAGCTGGGACGTGACCTCAACGGTGGCGACCCGCTGCCCTTCATGGATTTCTTCAGCTTCTCGAAGATGGTCAGCTACGGCACCGTGGTGGCCGTGGTGAACGTTGTGCTGATCACGGCGCTGGGCACCCTGCTGGCGTTCCTGTACAACCTGGTGGCGGCACTGCTGGGCGGGCTGAAGCTCACCTTCACCGACGAGTGAGACCGGGGTCTGTGGCCCTCAGTGCAGTTCGGTGACGTCCGCGACCTGCGCGGTCAGCGCTTCGAGGGTGGCCTCGGCGTTCACCGTGACGGCCACGCCGTGCGCTCCGGCGCCCAGGGAGATCTCGCGATCCGGGTCCCCGACCAGGGAGGCATCGGCGATGACAGGCCAGGCGGTGGTGGAGCCGAAGGGCGTGATGGTGCCGCGCTCGTAGCCGGTGGCCTGCATGGCCACGTCCTTGTCCGGCATCGACAGGCGGTTCACGCCCAGCAGGGAGCGCAGCTTCGGCCAGGAGATCTCCCGGTCACCGGGCACCAGCACGAAGAGGAAGTCGCCCTCGGCGCGGCGCACCACCAGGGTCTTGATCAGGTCGCGGGGCTGGAGGCCGCGGGCAGCAGCGGCCTCGGCCAGGGAGGAGACTCGGTCGTGGCGAGTGACGGTGTGGTCCAGTCCCAGGGACTCCAGGGCGGTGATGGCACGATGCTCGCTCATGGCCTCACCATAGGGGCGGATCTGGTCACGAGGGGCCGGCGATCGAACCGAGACCGGGGGACGGGGCCCGCTGTGACCTCCCGTACAACCATCCGGGCCGGTTGGACGTGGAGGCGGGAGGGGCTGTAGCGTAGTGCGTCGGTGGCACGCCGCCGCACGGTTCTCCGGGCCCGCCTTGAAGTACCGTGCAGGGATCGCCATCATGGGCCTATAGCTCAGTCGGTTAGAGCGCTGTCCTGATAAGACAGAGGTCACTGGTTCAAGTCCAGTTAGGCCCACTTCGAGGATCGGAGGACTCGTGAAGAAGTTCGCGCAGATCGCAGCAGTCCTGATCAGCAGCACCGTCGCCGGCGTTCTCGTCTGGCGCAAGGTGGAATCGGATCGGCTCCGCAACGACCTGTGGAACGAGGCCGAGGCCATCTCCGCCGAGCAGGACCAGGCACAGGCCGCCCCCAAGGCCCAGCCTGTTCCCGCGCAGCGGGTGTGAGGTCTACAATCGATCCCGCGCCACCGGCGCACCCGGGGACTTAGCTCAGTTGGTAGAGCGGTAGCTTTGCAAGCTTCAGGTCAGGGGTTCGACCCCCCTAGTCTCCACAAAGCAGCACGTCAGAGGCCCTCTCCCGTCAGGGAGGGGGCCTCTGACGTGTGATCAGCCGTTCGCCGGAGTGCGAGCCCTGCCCACAGCTGCGATGACGGGTCGCCGTCCCGTTCTCAGGACGAGCGCGCCACCCGGTGGGTGAGCACGATGGTCACCAGGACCAGCAGCAGCGGCAGGGCCACGCCGAGAGCGAGGAAAGCGCTGAGGGAGCCGATCCTGTCCACCAGCCAGCCGAAGTTCGTGCCGAAGAATCCCGCGGCCAGGTTCAGGGGCAGGAAGATCGTGGCCACGAAGGTGAGGCGCTCGCTGATGATCGTCCCCTGCTGCTGGAGCACGTCGCCCAGGCGGGCGTACTGCTGGGTGGCTCGAGAGCGCACGGCGTCCACGGCGTTCGCACTGCGACGGAGCTGACGACGTTGGCCGGACGAGAGGCACTGCGCCAGGTCCCCGTCCGGTGCCATCAGGCGGTGCTGGGTATCGGAGATCTCCTGGATGGAGAACAGGTGGTTGCGCAGCTCGGCGATGGCCTTGCGCTCCGGCGCGGAGGTGAAGCCGGCTGCTCGCACCTCGAGCCGCCGGCTCCGCTCGACCATGTCGTCCAGGACGTCCTGGGTGTGGAGAGCCAACTGGTGCACGAGGTCGATCACGATCGCCCACAGGTCGGGGCTCGGTGAGGTGCTCGGCGCGTGGAGGCGGTCCCTGATGCGGTCGAGGTCATCACCGTCGGCGACGATCAGCATCCCGTCGCGCGCCACCAGCAGATGGATCGGTGACGGATCGCTGTCGGCTCTGAAGGTGAACAGGAGCAGATGCGCGGAGGCTTCCCCGATGCTCAGGGCGGGCCGGCGCGGGGTGCGCCCGTGCCGGGTGTGGGCGCGGATCGAGTCCGCGAGATCCAGCTGCCCGGCCGCCCAGGCTGTCAGTCGTGTGTCGAATCCGCGGGAGAGCGCGATGAACTCGCCGTCCTGAGCGGTCCTGGTGTCGTCGTCCTGAAGGATCTGCATGGGTGCACGCTAGACCTGCTGCGAGGCCGAACCGGGCGCGAGGACGGTGATGCCAAGGTCCTGCGCGGCTTCTGCCATCCGGTCGTCGTCGGTGGCCAGGCCATCGACGTCGTCCCCCAGTTCGAGAGCGGTGGCGAGATGGGACGCGTCGAGGGACCGCAGCGCCACTGGATCCAGCAGCCCGGTGCCCGCCCGTGCCTCTGCCGCGACGGCGGAGGCTTTCTGCTTGAGCGCACGGATCGCGATCTCGGCCATGAGCTACATCGTAGAACGTGGGGTGGTCCCTGGCGAGGGTCCGAGCAGCTCCCGGACGTGCTCCACGGTGAACGCGGCCGCGACCGCTTTCTGCAGCCCGCGGCAGGTGAGCTGGCGAGGCTCGGTGCGCGAGGCGCTGAGCTCCACCTCGAGCAGCTGCTGGGCAGCGAGCTCCTGCCGATCTTCTGCGCCCGCAGCCCGGACCTTAGTTCCCGCCCCTGAGCGCAGGCGACGTACTCGCACCCGCCACCGGCCGTCCTCGAACGCGGCGGAGTCGATGCGGTGGTCGAAGCGGCCGGCCGGGCCCCAGTGCTCGAGGGCGGCACTGACTGCCACTTGCTCCACCGGTGCCAGGTCCGTGTACCCCCGCAGGTGCTCGGCCCCGATGAGCCCCCACATGTGGTCCTTGATCACAGCGACAGTGCTGTCGGCCTCGAGGTTGCCGTAGTACACGCCGTCGGGCACCACCAGAACGTTCGCCGCGAACCTGTCGCCACCCACGTGCGAGCACTCCCAGACCGACTCCGGCCACCGCGCGGCCAGGGCCGCCGCGACGGGCCGCCCGCGCACCGCACAGCACACGTCGTGCTGACCATGAGCGCACACCAGCAGCACCGGATCCCCGCTGAGCCGGCCCGCGTTCGCCGGATCAGCCAGCTCCGTCAGGGCTTCCGGGATAACCCGCAGGTCCTCATCGTGCCGCCAGCGGCCCCAGATCTGCCGCAGGTCCCCAGGCCCGGCCAGGTGCATCACGCCCCAGCGGCCCGAGGCGGCCCGGGAGCGCCGCCCGTGCCGACGGATCAGCAGGATACGGGCCCGCAGCGCCTGCGCTGCCGCGAACACCTGTGCGTACACCTCAGCATCGAGATCCAGGCCGTCGAAGCCGTTGGGTGGCCAGCCCCCGCGATGCTCGACCAGCACCCAGTACGTGCCGCGGGGCGCGGTGCCGGCGATTCCGTCACCGCGCTCCCGGGCGGCATCGGCGCAGCGGAATGCGTGCTGTGGTGGCAGAGGGGTCACGTCTCAGTGCCGGAAGGTGTACCGACCCCGGGGCGCACTTCCGCGGGGACAGCATCGGCCGGCACCAGCACGCCGGAACGCACCAGGCGCTCCACCAGCTCACGACCGGCCTGGCCCGCGGTGATCGAGTCACCGGCCAGCGCCGCCTTCACGTGCGCGAGCTCCTCCTCGGTGAAGTCCAGCCAGCCCACCCGCGTCCACAAGCGAGATCCGTCCAGCCGCGCATCCAGGTGGCCGCGCAGCACGAACCGGGACGATCCTGCATCGTCTGCATCGTCTGTGTGGGCTTGCAGGCCCCGCAGGGCGGCGAGCTGTGCGAGCGGTCCCAATGGTGCCGGGCGTGCCTGCCCCCGACGGGTGCGGGCCAGGCCGGCGGAGGGGTCAGCATCGTCGAGAACGGCCGCGATCTTCTCCCGCACCAGGTCCAGCACCTCCCTGTCGGGCCCGTCGGACCCCAGCGGGAGGCTCTGCCGCATCTGCGGATCCTCCCGCAGAAGCGCCAGTACGGACTGGGTGACCTCCTCGGCCACGGCGTACCGGGTCCAGTTATGGATGCCGAGGGTCACGTGGATGGAGACCTCGCCCTGCGCTGTGGCCGAATGCAGCCAGCCCCGCGGCAGGTAGAGGGCGTCCCCGGGTTCGAGCACCGCGTCGATGTACGGCTCCTTGGCGGCGGCCTCGGCGACCGCGTCCCGGCGGTCGGTCCAGGGCTGGTCCCGCAGGGGTGCCTCCAGCACGGGAGGGCGCAGCACCCATCGCTTGGTGCCCTCGATCTGCAGCACGAACACGTCGTGCACGTCGTAGTGGTCGTCGAAGCCCTGATTCTGCGGGGGCGTGATGTAGGCATTGGCCTGCACAGGATTGCCCAGCTCGTCGGCGAGATCGGCAGTGAAGGCAGCGAGTGGCTCCCAGGTGCGCTGCAGGGCCTGCAGCACCAGGGTGGCGCCATCACGGAAGTGCCGCCACAGAGCGGTGTCATCCAGCTGGTCGCCGATCGTGGCACCCACACCGGCGCCAGACGTGAAGGAGGACACCGGCAGCGTCGCCCCGTCCTTCGCGACGCGCAGGAACGGCGAGCGCAGACCGCGGCGGGAGATCAGCTCGTCGACCGCGGCGGAGGAGAACAGGTCGGAGAAATCGCTCGCTCCCCGCGTCAGCAGAGCCTTGCGCCCCCACACCTCGGCGGCGAACTCCTCGCGGCCGACGTCGATCAGGCGCGAGGCCAGCACCCCGGCCCCGTCACGGGAACCGGGGTGCTGGTCATCGGTCGAAGGACAGGTGGTCACCGATCAGCTCCACCGTCGGCGCCGCCGTCCTGCTGGCCGGGGACGCCGGAGGCACCGCCGTCGGCCGGACCCTCAGCACCGCCGTCAGCGCCACCGTCCTGCACGCCGGGAACGCCCGAGGCGCCACCGTCCGCAGGGCCCTCCGCGCCGCCGTCGGCACCGCCGTCCTGCACACCGGGAACGCCGGCGGCTCCGCCGTCGGCCGGGCCCTCGTTCTCGTTCTCCAGGGGATCCTTCGTCGTGTCGGTCATGCTTCCTCCTCAATCGGGGACATGGAGGGCGGGCCGTTCGGCCGACCGGTGCGCCGGCCATGGCCGATCATCACCGGGTACCCGGTGACCCGCCTCACAGGAGGCTATCGGTCCGGGCCGACGGACGGAACCGCGCGGACCGATCGTTTCAATGCCGCCGGCCCGTTCCCTGCGGTCAGCGCCCAGTCTCCTGCCGCCACCGGCCCGTTCCCTGCGGACGCCGGCCCGTTCCCTGCCGCCCCCGGCCAGTTCCCTGCGGACGCCGGCCCGTTTCCTCCGTACCCTGAGGTCATGACCACCTCTCCGGACGCGCACCGTCTCTCCGACGCCCTCGACGGCCGCCGTATCGTGCTGGCGGTGGACCGCCGCACGGAGGAACTGGCGGCCGCTCTCGAACGGCACGGCGCCGAGGTGTCGGTGGCCGCAGCCCTGACCAACATCCCGCACGTGGACGACGAGGCCCTGCTGTCCCGCACCCGGGAGCTGATCGCCGATCCACCCGAGCTGCTGGTGATCACCACCGGCATCGGGATGCGCGGCTGGTTCGAGGCGGCCACTGCCTCCGGGATCGCCGAGCAGCTGCGCGAAGCACTGTCCGGTGCCACGATCCTGGCGCGCGGCCCCAAGGGGCGCGGCGCGATCCAGCAGGCGGGCCTGACCGCCCACTGGGTGGCCGAGTCGGAGACCGCCGCGGAAGTCGCCGACCACCTGCGCACCATGGATGTCGCCGGGCGGCGGGTGGCGGTGCAGCATCACGGTTCGGGGGCCGACGGGCTCGACGAGCTGTTGGACGAGATGGGTGCTGAGGTGGCGAGCCTGACGGTGTACCGGTGGGGCCCTCCTCGCGACCCCGAGGCCGTGCGCCGCTCCGTGCACGACGCCGCGACCGGCCGGATCGACGCCGTGGTCTCCACCGCCGCGCCGGGTGCTGCCCGCTGGTTGGAGGTGGCCCGCGAGGAGGGCGTGCTGGACGGTATCCGTGAGCGAGCGCAGGCCGGCGACCTGGTGCTGGCGGTGGTGGGCCCGGTCAACGCGGGACCGTACGAGGACCAGGACATCCCCGTGCTGCAGCCGGAGCGGATGCGCCTGGGGTCGATGGTCAAGGCCATCGTGCAGCACTACGGGCAGCAGCCCCGCAGCTGACCCTCCGAGGTCGAGTGCCGAGGATCGGGGGTCGAGGATCGTGGGTCGTAGGTCGTGGACCGCGGGTCAAAGATCGATGTCCAGGCGCCAGCGAGCCCGGGGCTCGTGCGGAGGACCTGAGAGCGGAGCGCGTCTGAGAACCAGGATTGGTTCTCAGACGCGCGCGGGTCTCAGGAGCACGGAGATCGCTCCGGCGGTGCCGTCGGCGGGCCGGCAGAACCGTCGCTGCTCCCTCACTCTTTCCTATGACCTGCGCCTATGCGCACTCAACGCCCCCGGGCATCCCATGGTTGGAAAACGATCTGCGGCGCCCGACAGAGCGATCCCGTTCCCGGGAGTGGGGTCGATGACCGCGCGTACGCCCTGACGCGGCGTGCACCCAGCGCCACCCTGGCGGGAAGGCATCGGATGAATCCGGCGCGAACAGGACGTAAGCCCCCGCTGCATGGCGCCGCTCCGGGGGAGACTGTCTGTAATTCGATTGACACGCGGCGGAGACCGCTCTGGCCAAGACCGCTCCGTCGGCGCGCCCCACCCCAGGCCGCTGCCCGCGAGCGGATCACGAGAGAACCCATCTCCCATGGCCTATCGCGTGATCTTCAACCAGACTGGCTACCTCGGTCGAGGCGCCGTGCAGGAACCGGTGCCCGAGCTGCGCCGCCGCGGCTACACGAAGCGACGCCTTCGCCGACGTGTGCACCCCGGGCAACCCGCGGCCCGCCACCCGTGACGAGATCCGCGAGCTGTACGCCTCCTTGCTCTGAGCGTCTGCGTCCGCCCCTACTGTCAGTGCCCCTGCCCGAGGTTCCCCGAGAGGCGCTCCAGGCGCTCGGCACCGGCACCCTCGAGGCCGATGATGCGGGCCTCCTTGCCGCGGGCGGCGTACTTCGACTGCACCGCGTCCAGGGAGGCCACCGTGGAGGCGTCCCACACGTCGGCGTCGGTGAGGTCGATGATGACCGTCTCCGGGTCGCCGGCGTAGTCGAACTGGTACACCAGGTCGTTGCTCGAGGCGAAGAACAGCTGGCCGATCACCCGGTAGCGGCGGATGTCCACGCTGCCGTCGCCGTCCACATCGGTCTCCCACACCTTCTCGATGCGGGTCAGGTGCGCCACCCGCCGGGCGAACATGACCATCGCGCACACCACGCCCAGCACCACGCCGATCGCGAGGTTGTCGGTGACCACGGTCGCGATCACGGTGGTGGCCATGACGGCCGTCTCCGACAGCGGCATGCGTCGCAGCGTGGAGGGGCGGATGCTGTGCCAGTCGAAGGTGCCCACCGAGACCATGATCATCACGGCCACCAGTGCGGCCATCGGGATCAGGCCCACGATGTCGCCGAGGGCCACCACCAGGATCAGCAGGAACACGCCGGCCAGGAAGGTGGACAGCCGCGTGCGGGCGCCGGACTCCTTCACGTTGATCATGGTCTGGCCGATCATGGCGCAGCCGCCCATGCCGCCGAAGAAGCCGGTGACCACGTTGGCCACGCCCTGGCCCCAGCTCTCGCGGGTCTTGTCGGAGTGGGTGTCGGTGATGTCGTCCACCAGCTTCGCGGTCAGCAGCGACTCCATCAGCCCCACCATGGCCATGGCCAGGGCGTACGGGGCGATGATCCGCAGGGTCTCCAGCGTGAAGGGCACATCCGGGATCAGCAGCTGGGGCAGGGAGTCGGGCAGCTCGCCCTGGCTGCCCACATCGGGCACCCGCCATCCCGCCGCCACCACCAGCACGGTGAGCACCACGATCGCGATCAGCGGGGCGGGAACGGCCTTGGTGAGCCGGGGCAGGGCCACCAGCATCAGCAGGCCCGCGGCCGTCAGCGGGTACACCAGCCACGGCAGGTCCGGGCCGATCAGGTGCGGCAGCTGGGCGATGAAGATCAGGATCGCCAGGGCGTTGACGAAGCCGGTCATCACGGAGCGGGGGATGAACCGCATCAGCTTCGCCACCCCCAGCACCGCCAGCAGGATCTGCAGCAGGCCGGCCAGGATCACGGTGGCGATCAGGTGGTCCACCCCGTGCTCGGCCGCGACGGGAGCGATCACCAGCGCCACGGCACCGGTGGCCGCGGAGATCATCGCGGGGCGCCCTCCCACGAAGGCGATGGTCACGGCCATGGTGAAGGAGGCGAACAGGCCCAGCCGCGGGTCCACGCCCGCCAGGATCGAGAAGGAGATCGCCTCGGGGATCAGGGCCAGGGCCACCACCAGCCCGGCGAGGACCTCGGTCTTCAGTCGGCGAGGATCGCGCAGCACCTCGCGAACGCGGGTGGGCTGCTGCTGGGAGTGCTGCGGATGCGGTGCTCCGGAGTCGGGCGCGGCAGGATCGAGCGTGGTGGGGGAGGCGGTCATAGGGGTCCTCGGGGAGACGTGCGCGGGGGCTCGGGATGTCGGGCTGCGTCAGCGATGCGGCAACGGGTGCGGGCCGACGGGCCGGCCTGTCGGTCCGGCCGGAGGCCTGCAGACGGGAGATCTGCAGACGGGAGATCGGCAGACGGGAGATCGGCGGCGCTGTGCCTCGCGGCGCCATGACGGACCACGGGCCACGACGCCGACCCTCACGCTACGTCATGGTTGGGGAACTGTGCGTGCGTCGTGCCTCACAGGGGCTGCTTCGGCATGTGGGTCCGTCTCAGGGTGCTTCGGCGTGCGGGGTGCCTCAGCGGCCGGTCAGATCGCGCAGTCGGGCCAGGAACTCGTCGGCCATGACCACCTGCTTCTCCAGGGCTCGGCGTCGCTCGATCGCCGACTCCTCGAAGGCGCGCAGGCGGTCCACTGCATCGGCAGGTGCGTCAGCGGAATCGGACGCATTCGTCGTATCGGGCGCGGTCACGGCGTCGGTGATGTCCAGCAGCTCCTGCATCTGCTGGAGGGTGAACCCGAGCGGTTTCATCCGCCGGATCAGCAGGATCCGCTCCACATCGGCCTCGGTGTACAGGCGGAACCCGCCCTCGCTGCGGGCCGACGGGGTCACCAGGCCGATCTCGTCGTAGTGACGCAGCGTGCGCAGGCTCAGCTCGGTGCGTTCGGCAACAGCACCGATGTGCATCAGGTCCTGGCCGTCGCGCACTCCGCTCATGTGCCCAGTGTGCCGCACGCCCGCGCGCCGCAGATCGTCCCGGAGTCCCTCGACCCGGCCCCTCCCCGGTGCGATAGTGATCGCATGACCGTTCTCGTCACGTACGCCACCCACTCCGGCGCCACCCTCACGCTTGCCGAGACCATCGCCGAGACCCTGACCGCCGCAGGCGTCGCCACCGAGGTGGTGGACGTGAACGAGGGACCCGACCCCTCCCGCTACGACGCCGTGGTGCTCGGCACCGGCGTGCGCATCGACGCCGCCGAGAAGCCCGCCACGAACTGGGCCAAGACCCACCGCGAGCAGCTGTCCTCCCGTCCCATGGCCTTCTTCACCTGCTCCGGCTCCGCAGCCGATCCCGCCAAGGGCGGCCGCCAGAAGGCCGCCGACGCCTTCCTGGAGATGCTGGGCTTCTCCCCGGTGGCGGTCAAGAACTTCCCCGGCTGGGTGATCATGGACAAGATCCCCGTGCACGAGCTGCTGCTGCTGAAGTCCATGCGCACCCCCACCGGAGATTTCCGCGATCTGGACGCCGTGCGCGACTGGGCGCAGGAGTTGGCCCCGCTTCTGCGCAAGAACTGACCCGGCCGCTGCGCACGACACGAACCGACCAGGCTGCTGCTCGCGGGCTGACTCGGTTGCTGCGCAAGGATTGATCCGGCTGCTGCGTGCAGGCTGACCTGGCCAGCTCGGCCCCCGGTCTGGTTGCCGCACATGAACTGCGACGACGTCAACGTGAACGTGCACGGATCGGGCTAGGATCGATGGCGACGCCGAACCGGACGTGCAGCAGGCGCCGAACCGGACCTGCAGCCACCGACTGGCCCCGGCGAGCCCATCGACCCCTCCCGCGACGGAGAGATGACATGCCCCACCAGGACCCGACTCCGAGCAGAGGCCCAGCCGCCGCCCTGCGCGTCGGCATCATCGGCACCGGTGGGATCTCCCACCAGCACGCACCCGGCTGGCTCGAGCTCGGCGTGGACCTGCACTGCTACAGCCACTCCGGGGCCGATCGCTTCGCCGAGCAGTACGGCGCCACCGTGCACGGCACCCTGGACGAGCTGCTTGCCGCGGTGGACGTGGCGGACGTGTGCACCCCCACCCCGGCTCACGCCGAGATCGTCCACGCCGCCCTGGACGCGGGCGTGGACGTCGTGTGCGAGAAGCCGCTGACGCTGACCGCGGAGGACTCCCGTGCCGTCGTCGAGCACGCCGAGCGGGCAGGCCGCCACCTGTATCCCGCCCACGTGGTGCGCTACTTCCCCCAGTACGCCGCCGCGAAGAAGGCCGTGGAGAACGGTGCCGTCGGCACCCCCGCAGTGCTGCGCTACGAGCGCACCGGGGCGGCGCCGGGACAGGACTGGTACGCCGATGACGAGGCCTCCGGCGGCATCATCATGGACCAGATGATCCACGACCTGGACCAGGCGATCTGGATCGCCGGGCCCGTCAGCAGCGTGTATGCCCAGCAGTTTGCGGGGACGGGCCCCGACCTGGTGCGCACCGGCCACGTGGTGCTCACCCACACCGGCGGCGCCATCAGCCACTGCCGCGGCCTGTGGGGGCCGCCCGGCACCGCCTTCCGCTACACCTTCGACATCGCCGGGGACGCCGGCCGCCTCCAGTACGACTCCGACGGCGACCCGGCCGTGCAGCTGGACGCGGTGGCCTCGGCCCGCAGCCAGGGCGACGGCGGGTACCTGCCCGACGTCAGCTCCATGCGCAGCCCCTACACCGAGGAGATCCTCGAGTTCACCGCCGCGATCACCAGCGGTGCCCCCACGCGAGTCTCCGCGGCCGACGGCGCCTACGTCGTGGAGGTCTCCCGCGCCGCCCTCGAGTCCCTGCGCACCGGACGGAGCATCCCATGCTGAACGACCACGCCCATGACACCGACGCCGCCTCGCCCGGCCCCACAACCCCCGTCGGCGCCGTCACACCCGACGCCGCCACCTCGGCCGACGCCGCCTCGCCCGGCCCCACGAGCCCCCAGGCCGGACGCTTTAAGGTCGCGATCCTTAGCATCGCCCACACCCACGCCCACGCGTACGCCGCCGCCCTGGAGGCTCGCGGGGACGTGGACCTGGTGGTCTCGGACCCGGAGGGATACGGCGAGTACCGCACCCGGCCCGGAGGCCGCCTGGTCTCCTCCGACGAGGAGGCCTGGAACGCCTGGCCGGGCGGCCCCGACGCCGTCATCGTCACCAGCGCCAACGCCCACCACCGCGATCAGGTGCTGGAGGCCGCCCGCCGGGGCGTGCACGTGCTGTGCGAGAAGCCGCTGGCCACCACCGTCGCCGACGCCGAGGCCATGGTGGACGCGTGCCGCGAGGCCGGGGTGGTGCTGATGACCGCGTTCCCCGTGCACTTCGCTCCCGCTGTCGAGCAGCTGCGCACCGCGGTCGCCGAGGGTGCGCTGGGCCAGATCGTCGGCCTGACCGGCACCAACAACGGCAAGCTGCCCGGTGGTCGAGCCTGGTTCAGCGACACCGAGCTCTCCGGCGGTGGCGCGCTGGTGGACCACACGGTGCACCTGGCCGAGATCCTCGACTCGATGTTCGGCCTGCCCCGCACCGTCCACGCCGTGGCCAACCGCATCCTGTGGGCGGACACCGCCGGCGAGGGAGCGGAGACCGGCGGCCTGGTCACCCTCACCTACGACTCCGGCATGGTCGCCACCATCGACTGCTCCTGGTCCCAGCCCAAGGACGCCCCCACCTGGGGCGGGCTCACCCTGCAGGCCCTGGGCACCGGCGGGCAGATGCACATCGACGCCTTCGCCCAGCACGTCGGCGGCCAGGGTCAATGGCATCCCTACGGGCCGAACTACGACGCCCTGCTGATCGACGCTTTCCTCGATGCCGTCCGCACCGGCGAGGCCGTGGAGCCGACGGGGGAGACGGGCCTGCGCACCGTGCGCATCGTCGCCGCCGCGCAGGAGTCGGTGCGCACCGGGCAGCCGGTCACCCTCGAGAAGGACTGACCGGTCACCCTCGAGAAGGACTGAACCGCTGCTCGTCATAGGCAGCAGCATCCTCGGCAGGCAGCGCCTGCGGTCCCAGGCACGAGGCCACCATGCCGATCCGAGTCCGGGAGACGGACGTCCCTGGCGCATCCCCTCGTGCCCGCCTACGCTCCGGGGTAACCCTGCCGCAGGAACGGCCTGGTCGCGTCGAGGATGACCTGACCGCCTGGGGCCCGTCCCCGAGGAGCACCCCCATGGAGACCGCCCGCGGTTTCGCCAGGCTCTGGCCGCTGCACCTGCTGGTGCTGGTCGTCGGCATCCTGGCCCAGTTGATCGGGGTGCGCCGCATCCCCATCGGTATCGGCACCGTGCTGCTGCTGCCGATGCTGTACGCCTTCGTGATCGCCCTGCTGCTGAACCCCAACGTCGCGGGGTACATGAAGAAGGTGGTCTCCCGGGAGCGGGCCGCTGCTGCCGGGCCGCTGATCGTGGTGGCGCTGATGCCGTTCATCGCCCGCTTCGGTGCGGACATCGGCCCCGGCATCGAGCTGGTGATCAAGTCCGGGCCCGCCCTGCTGCTGCAGGAGATCGGCAACCTGGGCACCATCATCCTGGCGTTCCCGATCGCCGTGTGGATCCTGCGGATGGGCCGCGAGTCCGTCGGTGCCGTGCACTCCATCGCCCGCGAGCCGAACATCGCGATCATTGCCGACCGCTACGGGCTGCGCAGCGCCGAGGGCACCGGCGTGCTGGGCGTGTACGTGATGGGCACCCTGTTCGGCACGTTCATCTTCGCGGTGCTGGCCTCACTGTTCTCCACCTCCGGCCTGTTCAGCGTGGAGGCCCTGGCCATGGCGTGCGGCATCGGCTCCGGCTCCATGATGGCCGCGTGCGCCGGGGCCCTGTCGGCCGCTGACCCCGCCGCCACCGAGACCATCACGGCGCTGGCCGGCTCCTCCAACCTGCTCACCTACGCCACCGGCATGTACGTGAGCCTGTTCGTGGCCCTGCCGCTGGTGGAGTGGATGTACCGCTGGGCCAGGCCCGACGACCCCGGCAACCCGCCCACCCGTCGTGAGCGCCGGGCTGCCGCCGCGGCCGCCCACCCCGCCGCCACCGCCACCGGCCCGTCGGCCGATCCCACCACCCCCACCAGCGGGAAGGACGAGCTGCGATGACCACCGCCGACGCCACCCCCACCGGGCCCGAGCTGCCCAAGGACGACCTGTCCGACCTCGACTTCGCCGCCGGCGACGAGAAGCAGATCCAGCTGCTGCCCACCCTGCGCGACGTGGCCATCGTGTCGCTGATCGCGGTGCCGATCCAGATGCTCGCCACCGACCTCTCGGTGATCGACATCGTGATCGGCCTCGCGGTGCTGTACGTGATGTGCATCGGCGGGCTGCTGCTGACCAAGTACGTGCCGCTGCGCCTGCCGTCGGTCGCATGGATCTCGCTGGTGGCGATCCTGTTCACCCTGCCGATGCTGCCGTGGAGCGGGACGATCCTGCCGCTGGTCAGCGGGATCGACTTCCTGGCCCTCGCGGTGCCGCCGCTGGCGTACGCCGGCTTCGCGATCAGCCGCATGGAGCTGGACGTGATGTGCCGCTCCGGCTGGAAGATCCTGATCATCGCGCTGCTGGTGTTCACCGGCACCTACGTGGGCTCCGCCCTGATCGCCGAGATCACGCTGCGGGTCACCAGCTGATGAGCGCATTCGCCGTAGTGGGCCTGGGCCACATGGGCGGCGGCATGGCCGCCACCCTGGTGCGCGCCGGCCACCGCGTGCTCGGCGTCGACCCCGGCCCCGGCCCCACGCCCGACGGGGTGGAGCGCATGGAGCTGGCCGAGGCGCTCGCCGGGGCCCGCACCGTCGTGCTGTCCCTGCCGGGCACCGAGCAGGTCGACCAGATCCTGCCCGCCCTCGACCAGGCACCCCACCAGCTGCTGGTGATCGATGCCAGCACCTGCCCGCCGGACGACACCCGACGCCGCGCCGAGCACCTCGCCGAGAACGGCCACGTGCTGGTGGACGCCCCCGTCTCCGGCGGGCCCTCCGGCGCCGCCACAGGACAGCTGACCGTGTTCCTGGGCTGCCCCGAGCAGCACCTGCCCGCCGTGCTGGAGGCCCTCGAACCGCTGGCCACCAACGTGAATCACGTAGGGGAGGTGGGCGCCGGCAACACCGCGAAGCTGATGAACAACCTGCTGTGCGGCATCCACCTTGCCGCCGCCCAGGCCCTGCACGGCGTCGCGGAGAACTCCGGCGTGGAGCTGGAGCGCCTGCTGGCGGCGATCAACACCGCCTCCGGTCGCAGCGCCGTCACCGAGGTGAATCTGCCCCGCTGGGTTCTCACCGGTGACTTCGACTCCGGTTTCCCGGTGGGCCTGATGGCCCGGGACGTGGCCCTCGCCGCCGAGATGGTGGCCGAACAGGGCGCCTCCTCCCCACTGGTGGAGGCAGCCGAACGAATGTGGGCCGGCCTGCGCGAGCAGGTGGGCCCTGCCGACGACTTCAACAGGATGGTGACCACCCGATGACCGCCCCTGACCACGCCCCCGGACAGCACGACACCTCTGAGCAGGCCGACCCCCAGCCGCCCGCCGCCACCGCCCCCGCACTGTGGGCCCAGTTGATGGGCTCCGACGCCGTGGGCAGCTGGATCGACGGCGTCGTGCACAGCGGCGACGGCGACGAGGTGCCGCTGATCGACCCCGCGACCGAGCAGGAGCTGTTCACCTACCGCGACGGCGGCGAGGAGGCCGTGGATGCCGCGGTGCGATCGGCCCGCATCGCGCAGCAGCGCTGGTGGGGGATGACCGCGTCGGACCGCGGCCAGGTGCTGTGGCGCATCGGCCAGCTGGTGCGCGAGCAGCTCGAGCCGATCGCACGGCTGGAGGCGCGCACCGGCGGCAAGATCCTGGGCGACGCCCGCGCGGAGACCACCAAGGTCGCCGAGATGTTCGAGTACTACGCGGGCTGGGCGGACAAGCAGCACGGCCAGACGATCCCCGTGCCCACCAGCCACCTCACCTACACCCTGCGCGAGCCCTACGGGGTGGTCGCCCAGATGACGCCGTGGAACGCGCCGGTGTTCACCGCCGGCTGGCAGCTCGCTCCGGCGCTCGCCGCCGGCAACGGTGTGGTGCTGAAGCCCTCCGAGCTCACTCCCCTGACCTCGATCGTGCTGGCTTCCCTGGTGGAGCAGGCCGGTGCCCCGCGGGGCCTGGTGGCGGTGATCGCCGGGCTGGGGCCGACGGCCGGGCAGCGCCTGGTCACCCATCCCGGGATCGGCAAGGTGGTGTTCGTGGGGTCACCCGCCACGGGCAGGCGCATCGCGGCTGCGGCCGGTGAGGCGCTGATCCCCTGTGTGCTGGAGCTGGGGGGCAAGAGCGCCAACATCGTGTTCGAGGATGCGGACCTGGACCGCGCCGTGGGCGGGGCGACCGCCGCGATCTTCTCCGGTGCCGGGCAGAGCTGTGTGGCCGGGTCCCGGCTGCTGGTGCAGCGCTCGGTGCATGACCAGGTGGTGGAGCGGCTCGGGGAGCTGGCCCGCAGCATCCAGCAGGGTGACCCGTTGGCGGCCGACACCCAGGTGGGGCCGGTGCAGAACCGCGCCCAGCTGGAGCGCATCACCGAACTGGTGGACGCCGCGGCCGGGACAGCGCAGGTGGTCGCCGGTGGTGCCCGCCTGGACCGTGAGGGGTTCTTCTTCCCGCCCACGCTGCTGGCAGGGGTGTCCAACACCGATCCGATCGCCCAGCAGGAGGTGTTCGGGCCGGTGGTCGCCGCGATCCCCTTCGACACCGAGGCCGAGGCGATCGAGCTGGCCAACGCCACCGACTTCGGCCTGGCCGGCGCCGTGTGGACGGGAGCCGTGGACCGCGCCCACCGGGTGGCGCGGCAGTTGCGGGCCGGCACCATCTGGGTCAACAGCTACAAGACCATCAACGTGATGGCCCCCTTCGGCGGCTTCGGCCACTCCGGCCACGGCCGCTCCAGCGGATGGGACGGCCTGCTGGAGTACTCCGAGCCGAAGGCCGTGTGGGTGGAGACCGACGACCAGGCGCCGCTGGCGTTCGGGTACTGATCCGCGGGCCGCTGAGCGATCCGAACCGAGTTCCGGGGGCCGCACAGCAGGGAAGAGCCCGGGTACCGCATAGGTTCGATGCGGTACCCGGGCCTCTCCGGGATTCAGTGCTTCGAGCAGTGCTCGCAGCAGTAGATCGCGACCGGGGCCCATAGCCCCCGTGGTCGGGCGCCGCCGCCTCGTTCATATTCGGCGACCGCGGGCAGCGCATGGTCGACGGCACCTTCGACCGCCGCGACGACTCCATCGTGTTCGAGGTGCTGCGGGGCCGGTGATTTCCGGGGTGGCCCACGTCTGTCGGTGCGGGTCCCTACTCTGTTCCTGGTGGAGTGATCCAGCTCCGACGCGAGTCCTGAATGCGCATGGTGCGCCTCTGCTGTGATGTTGCTGTGCCGCTCAAAGAACAGGAAGGAGACCGCTGATGTCCGCGATCGCCCGTGCACTGGAGAACCGGGACCTGTTCGGCGGGGAAGGCGTCCTCGCGCTGCTGCGAACCGACAACGCCCCTGTCACTCTCGGCCTCCTGGGAACGCATCTCGCGGGGGATGTGCGAACCCGTACCGCCGCTGACCTGTACGACCTCCTGTCTGCAGACCTCGCGGAACTGCGCTTCCACGGCATCGACCTGCCCCGCACGGCCCAGCAGTACTGTGCGACATGGGTAGAGCAGGGTTACCTCACACGCCGCGCTGCACGGACCGAACGGACGGAGGAATTCGCCCTCACCGAGAACTCTCAGAGCGCCCTGCGTCTCATCGAACAGCTGCACACCCCCCGCGATGCCGTGACACGCTCCCGGCTCACCCTGCTGACCGAACGGCTGCGCACCCTTGCCCGCGACACCGATGCTGACTCGGCTGGGCGGCTGGAGGCACTGCATACCGAGCGCGACCGCCTCGACGAGGCCATCGCACAGGTCATGGAACTGGGTGCAGAACCGCTTCCGGAGGCTCAGGCACTGGAGACGATCGACGAGCTGTACTCCCTGGCCTTGGACGTACCGTCCGACTTCACCCGGGTGCGCGGTGAACTGGAGAGGCTGCACCGGAGACTGCGCCTGGACCTGGTGGAGCACGAGGGCTCGCAGGGGGAGATCCTCGACCAACTGTTCCTGGGCGTCGACGCGATCGAGGACTCGGAGGCCGGACGCTCCTTCGCCGCGTTCCATGACATGGTGATCGACCCCGTCCAGGAAGCGAGGTTCCACGATGCCGTGGATGCGCTTGCCACCCGTCCCTTCGCGCACCGGTTCGGTCGCGAACGGATCGTGTACCTGCAGTCGTACCTCGCCCGTCTGCAACGGGAATCCCACCAGGTGCGGCACGCCATGATCGACCTGTCACGGTCCTTGCGCGAATTCGTCCGCTCCCGGCAGTTCGAGGAGTTCCGGGCCCTTGCCGATCGGCTCCGCAGGCCCCAGCGCATCGGTCTGGAGATCGCGCCCCAGGTGAGGCCTCACACTAGGATCGGTGTGGAGCTGACGCTGTCGACCTTCACCCCGCGCTCGGTCGGCCAGCTGCATCTGCTCGTACCCTCGGACGTCACAGCGCAGGACGATCTCGAGCTCGCGTCGACCGAGGTGCTCGATCTCGAGGCGATGCGCGCAGCGATCCGTGAATCGGAGATCGATATGGCTGAACTGGTCGATGCAGTCGACGATGTCCTCTCTCGCCGCTCCACGGCGACTGTCGGTGAGGTGCTCGAGGAGCATCCTGCGACTCAGGGACTCGCCTCGATCGTCGGCCTGCTGGTCCTCGCCCATCGGCACGGTGAACGGGTCGAGGGGCCGTCCGACACCGTGGAGACGGTGCGATGGCGCCTGGTCGGGAGAAGAGCAGGTGCCGAGCGCGAAGCCGGTGTCGGACGAGCCGAACACAACGGCGGCAATGGCTGGCGCAGCGCTCGGATCAGTCGCAGCCGGTTCACCCGCCCCCTCGGAAAGGACAGTCATGTCGGAGAGTGACGATCGTGTGGTGCTGTGGCCCGGTGACCCGGGGACCCTGCCGCTGGACGTGCGCCGAGCACTGGTCGCGCTGCTGCGCGGACCGTACATCTCCTTCCGCCGTGATCCTCTGGTGTGGTCGGCGCTGCTGGCACACGAGGCGGTGGTACGGCGCCACCTCGGCGACCTGCTGCTGGATCTGGTGATCGACGCCGATGCCGAGGTCGCCTTCTCCCGCAACCTCGAGCCCGGCCCCGACTTCGACCAGGCCGTCCCGAGCGTGCTGCGGAAGGCACCGCTGAGCTTCATCGACTCCGCGCTGCTCCTCCACCTCCGGCATCTGCTGCTCCAAGGCGCTGCCCAACAGGAGCGGATGGTGGTGGGGCGCGATGAGATCGAGGCGCACATGCAGGCCTACGCCACCTCCTCCGGTCATGACCAGGCGCAGTTCGGCAAGAGGCTCACCGCGAGCATCAAGCGGATGCGGGAGTGGTCGATCCTGCTCCCCACGGACACCGACGATCGGTGGGAGGTGTCCTCGATCCTCGCGCTGATCCTGACCCCCGAGGTGATCGAGGGGATCGAGGTGGAGTACGAACGCCTGCGGCGCGGAGGGACCGGTGACCTGCCCAGTGCCGACGGGATGACAGAAGAAGACGCAGAGTCCGACGACGCAGATTCCGACGGGCCGGACCCTGACGAGCCGGACACCGATGAGACAGGTCTCGACGAGACGGAGAGCGCGACGTGAGCCAGACCAGCCTCGACCTCGACCCCACCGCAGCGGGAGTCTCCCATCCCGGGCAGATGCGACTTGCCCGCATCCAGCTGCACAACTGGGGCACCTTCGACAAGCGCCACGACCTCACCGTGCCCCGTGCAGGTCTGCTGCTCACCGGGGAGTCCGGCTCCGGGAAGTCATCGATCCTGGATGCCATCAGTGCAGTGCTCATGAAACCCGGTGAGACGCGCTTCAACGCCGCTGCCCAGGACGGACCGGCCGGTGACCGTGACCGCTCACCCATGAGCTACGTGCGCGGCGCCTACCGTCGGCATACCGACGAGGCCACCGGCGAGGTGCGCCCCGGCTACCTGCGGCAGTCGACGACTGTCTCCGGCATCGCGCTCACCTTCGAGGACGGTCTGGGGCGCGCCGTCACGGCGATGCGAGTGATGCACGTGGCGGGTCGTTCCGCTGCAGCCGTCGATCTCCGTTCCGCCTTCGTCCTGTTCGATCGGCCGACAGAACTGGCCGACGTCCTCCGACTGTGCGACACGGGCATCGATCGACGGCGCCTGAAGCAGCAGCTCTCCCCGCAGGCAGCCGAGGACAGCTACACCAGGTTCGGCGTGCACCTGCGACGGCTCACCGGGATCGGCAGCGAGGACGCCCAGCGGCTACTGCACCGCACCCAGGCAGCAAAGTCCCTGACCTCGCTGGACGACCTGCTGCGCGGCTTCATGCTCGAGACGCCATCGACATTCGCCCTCGCGGACCAGGCTGTCGAACAGTTCCGGGCTCTGCAGGACGCGCACGCCACCGTCATCGATGCGCGTGAGCAGATCGAGGCGCTGATCCCTCAAAGGGAGCAGTGGCAGGTCCACCGTGCTGCCACTGCGGAACAGGAACAGCTCTCCGCACTGCTGGCAGCCGTCGGGACGTACCGGTACACCCGCTTGGCTGAACTCGCTCAGAGTGACCTGAGCGCGAGCGAGATCGAGCTCGCTGCCGCCGCACACGAGCGGGACAGGACCCGGCGCGCGGAGGACGACGCCCGGGAGGCGGAGCGTCGTGCCCGACAGGCCCTCGATGACCGCGGCGGCGCCGCCCTGCAGGTGCTCGAGAGCCGGATCGAGCAGGCCGAGGACCGCCAGGAACGGGTTCGGAACCACATCGACCGCATCGCCCCGGTGCTCGACCGCCTCGGCTCCCCGATGCCAGGCACCGCGGAGGAGCTCGCCAGTGCCCAGGCCCAGGCCCAGCGCGAACAACAGCGCATCGATCACGAGACAGGTGGCCTGACCCGGACCTCCGGTCCCGTTCACGTGGAGCACGCCGAGGCCACACGGCGCAGGGACGATCTGATCGCGGAGATCCGATCCCTCAACGCTCGGCGATCGAACCTGCCGGCATCGTTGGTGGAGGTGAGGGACCAGCTCGCCGAGGCCGCCGGCGAGTCCCCGGCCTCACTTCCGTTCGCCGGCGAGCTGATGAACGTCCGCGATGAGCAGTGGCAGGGCGCCGTCGAGCGACTGCTGGCAGGACTCTCCACGACCATCCTGGTTCCTGAGCGTCTCTACCCTGCTGTGGCCCGGGCTGTCGATGCGCGGCACTGGAACCGGCGCATCTCCTACGAACGGGTTCGGGAAACGGATCGACACCGGCACGATGCCGGTGCGGTCTCGCATCGCACCGTCCTGTCCGTGCTGGAACTCGCACCGTCTCCCTTTCAGTCGTGGCTGCGGGGCCGCATCTCCTCGGGATTCCCGCACGTCCTGGTCGACGATGCGCAGCAGCTGGCTCGGCATGAGAAGGCACTCAGTCGCGCCGGGCAGGTGAAGAACCGTGATCGCCACATCAAGGATGACCGCCATCGGATCTCGGACCGGGACCACTGGGTCATCGGTACCGACAACGCGGCTCTGCTCGAGGTGCGCAGGCAGCAGCTCGAGCAGGCCAACGCGGAGATCGCGCAGAGTCAGCAACGCCTTGCAGACATGGAGCGGCAGCGGCGGGCCCTCCGGGACCGGGACCTCGACCTTGCTCAGCTGCTGCAGCTGAACTGGGAGGACATCGACGCCGTCGACGTCGATCAGCGCCTCGGGACGTTGCGGCAGCAGCGACAGGACCTGCTGTCCGACGCCGACATGGCCCGCCTGGAGGTCCTGCTCCGCACTGCTGGGGAGGACCATGCGCAGGCCCGGGACGATGCCGAGCAGGCTCGCAACCGGCACCACGATCTGTCCGCTGCGGTCGAGTCCGCGACCGCCGATCTGGAACGAGCTCGGGGGGAACTCGCCGATGCGCACCTTGACCTCGTGCATCGCGAGCAGCTCGATCGACGGGTCCGGGCCAGGCGGCGCACGCTGGCGCGTGAGCAACTGCCCGACGTGATCAGTGAGGTCTCCGGGCAAATCCGCGATGAGCTCGATCAGGTCAAGGACCAGATCCGCAGTGCGGAGAGTGCGCTGGCGCTCGCCCGCGCTCGGTACCTGCGTCAGTGGGCCGAGAGATCGGTGAACCTGGTCGACGACATCGCGGCCACCCCGGACTTCCTCGCGCAGCTGGGTCGCCTGGAGTCCGATCGGTTGCCGGAGTTCGAGCATCGCTTCCGGGACCTGCTGCGCACCCAGTCCCAGAACAACATCGGTCAGCTCCGCGCGGACATCGCGCACGCCATCCGCGACGTCCAGCAGCGACTGGGACCGGTGGATGAGTCACTGCGTGCCACCCCTTTCGACACCGAACGGCGCACCTGGCTGACCTTGATAGCCCATCAGCGTCTGAGCGACGAGGCGAAAGCGTTCCTGGGGGAGCTGATGGAGATCACCCACGGTGCTTTCCACCAGGACGATGAGAGCGTCACAGCGGCCGAGGAGCGGTTCGCGCGGATGGACCACGTCCTGCGCCGGCTGGGCTCCGCGGAGAGCGCAGATCAATCCTGGCGCAAGCGGGTGCTCGACACCCGTCGCCATGTGGAGTTCGAGGCGCGCGAGATCGACGCCGAGGGCATGGTGGTCGACGTGTACAAGGGGTCCGACGGGCGGTCCGGTGGCCAGCGGCAGCGCCTCGTGACGTTCTGCCTCGCTGCGGCCCTGCGCTACCAGCTCACCTCCAGCGCCGATGGGTTCCCGCCGTACGGTCTGGTGGTGCTCGATGAGGCCTTCGACAAGACCGATATCCACTTCACTCGGGCCGGACTGGAGGTCTTCCGCTCCTTCGGCTTCCAACTGCTGCTGGCCACACCCCTGAAGATGCTGCAGACGATCGAGGAGTATGTCGGTGGAGCGGCGGTCGTCTCCAACCCCACCGGTCGGGCCTCGCGGCTCTCGGCAGTCGCCTTCACCGACATGGGATCAGGTCCACATGCGCACATCTGAGGACGTCCGAGCGACCTTGCGCACCAAGTGGGATCGCAACCTGCCCGCATGGCTCGCTGAGCCTTCGAAGGCGACCGTGAGCGTGCCCCTGCACCCTCCCACGGCTGCGCAGGCACTTGCCGACCCGCCCGCGGTCTCCGAGTGGGTCCAGCTGTGGCGTCGCGCCCCCGAACCGCTGGGCCTCCACGTGCAGTGGGAGGAGCGCCGCTGGGCACACCTCGGCTCCCAGCGAGTCCCCGTGCGATGGGGTGCAACCGGTGCTGACGTGCTCACCGAGTGTGCCGGCGGACCGACCCAGGCGGAGGCGGAGCTCCTGCGTGTCCGCTACGAAGCGGCGGTGTCCCACCTGGCCCACCATGAGGAGACTCCCCACCTGGCCAATCATCCCGGGGTGGGGGGCGAGGCTCTGCGTCACTCGGTCGCTGCGGGGATGGACCGGTCGCGCGCGCAGTGGCTGCGGATGTCTCCGACAGATGCCGATCTGTCGATCGCGGTGGCGGCCTGGCTGTTGTCCCACCCCCGCTCGGGGCTGCGCATCCGCCAGGTGCCGTTCCCGGGTATGCACACGAAGTGGCTGCGGGATCACCGGTCACTGGTGAGCAGGCTCGTCGGCGCCGCCCGCGCCGACGGGTCGGAGGACCTCGGCCTCGCCTCGGACCCCGTCTTCCACGACGTCCTGGTCCTCGATCCCCGACTTCGACAGGGACACCCCGGCTTCCCTCGAAGCTGCCGGATCGCCGTGAGGCAGCTGCCTGATCTGGGGCTCACCCCCCGCGTGGTCATCGTGTGTGAGAACGCTGAGACCGTCCAGGTGCTCCCGGACATCCCCGAGGCGGTTGCCGTGAGCGGTTCCGGATACGCGATCCCCAGCCTGCTCGACGTGCCCTGGATACGAGACGTCCCGGTCATCTACTGGGGGGATATCGACGCAGACGGCTTCCGGATCCTGGACCGGGCCCGGCACCACCATGACGACGTCACCAGCATTCTCATGGATGCCGACACCCTCGAAGACCATCGAGCGCTCGCCGTCACCACGTCCGTGCGTCCGGTGGTCACGCTCTCACGCCTGACCGGGAGCGAGCAGATCCTGCACGATGAACTCGCCACGGGCGGCACACGGCTGGAGCAGGAACGCATCGAGCTCGGCTACGCGGTCACGCACCTTGAAGCGGCCGTGATGATTGACCGGTCATGCTGATCGATCAATAGCGAGATCGGTGGCCTTTCACTCCTGAGATGCTCAACGAAATCGCCGCTCGCGGCGATGAGAGGAGCTGATCAGTCCTCGATGCGCAGCAGGTCCGAGGCCGAGTCGATCTGGGCCTGCTGGGCGGGGGCTTGCTCCATGCGGCGCATGTAGGGCTGGGCTCGCTCCACCTGGTGCTCCAGGGCGTTGACGGTCTCCAGGAAGTTCTGGTTGGCCTGGGCGCGGAAGGTGTCGATCCCGTCCATGGTGGTGAACAGGTTGTCGAAGGCCTTCTGCAGGGTCTCGGCGGAGACGCCCGAGGTGGCGGCCTGCTCCTGGATCTTCACGGAGTTGTCGGCCAGCATCTGCGAGGTGCGCGCCACCAGCGAATCGGTGGTGGAGTTGACCGCGTCGATCTGGTCGAGCACCAGCTTCTGGTTCTCCAGCGCCTGCGCGGTGATCACCGCGGTGCGCAGTGCCGTCACCGTGGTGGTGCGGGCCCGCTCCACGCCCTGGGCGAGCTTGGTGTTGTTGTCCTCGATCAGGCCCATCGCCATGTACGCCTGCACGGTGACGGCGATCTGGGTGGCCACGTCCTGGCGGCGCTGACGCACGGCGAACAGCACGTCGCGCTCCAGGGCGTCGGCCGCCTCGGTGCGTCCCTCCGCACGGGCCTGCCGCGCCTTCTCCACCGCCCGATCATCCAGCAGACCCAGCAGGTGGGAGGCCTTCTGCAGGGCACCCAGGTCCTCCCACAGTCCGCGGCGCTCCACGGCCAGCTCCGCGTTGTCGCGCTGCAGCATCTCCTGGCCGCGGCCCAGGGCCGTCAGCACACCGTCGAGCTGCTTCTGGTTGGACTCGAAGCTGCGGAAGTAGCGCTTGGCGGCGCCGCGGCCGGGCAGGAAGCTCAGTGCTTTGGAAGCGAAGGTGTCCTCCTTGGGGGCCAGGTCCTCCATCGTGTTGCGCAGGTCCGCGAGGGACTTGGAGACCACTTCCTGGCTGCCGCCGGACTCCTTCGCATCACGCAGAGACTGCTCCATGAAGCGGGAGGAGGTGCCGCTGGTGCGCTCGAAGGTACGACGCGCCACCGCGCCCAGCGCGTTGACCTGGGCGGTGAACTCCTGGGAGTGGGGGTTCAGGGTGGAGATCTCCTCGAGCCACTGGTCGGCGCGGGTCTCCAGCTCCTTCTGCTGCTCGGCGGGCAGGTCGGTGAGCAGGGAGACGGCCTTCTCCTCACTGAGCTCCTCGACGGGCTCGGCGGGCACGATCTCCTCGGCGGGGGTGGGGGGCTGAAGCTTGTCCATGGGGGCCTCCTCAGGCTGATGGTCGCGGGGACAGGAATGGTCGGGCCGGTCCGTCGGCCCCGGCGGGGCGGTGGCGGACCGGCGGCTCTCATACGTCGATGATGGGGTTCAGGTGCTGATCGGCGAAACGGGTGCGCAGGAACTCGGAGTGCACCTCGAGGGAGCGGGACACCCCGGCCACCATGTCCTGCTCGATGCGCTCCACGCCGTCGGCCAGCACACCGAGCTGCTGGTCCACGGCCCGCAGGTTCTCCAGCGCCTCCTCGCGGGCGGAGCCGCGGAAGGTGACCAGGAAGCCGATGATGTCCTCAGCGGCGTCCACCAGCTCCGGGACGTACCGGGAGGCCATGCCCTCCAGCATCGTCACCTCACCGGAGGAGGGGCGCAGGGTCTGTATCGCCTCGGAGCCGGCCAGGGCGTCGATCCGCACCAGCAGCGCGTCGACGTCCTTCAGCACCTGCAGGGCTGTCGGGTCCGAGGCGCGGGCGCGCAGGTCACGGGTGCGTCCGCGAGTCTCAGCGGTGGCGTGCAGGATCTGCTCGAGCATCTCGCGGGTGGAATCGGGCACGTCGGCACCGGTGGTGAGCAGACGGGCCGGCTGCGGGCGCAGGGAGTACAGCAGGCCACCGGTGCCGCCCGCGGCCAGCACCCCCACACCGGCGGCGATCGCGGCGATCGGCCCGGCGATCACCCCGGCCACCCCGAGAGCGACCACGGCGAAGGCCGCCGCCGAGCCCGTCAACACCGGCACCCCGAAGGACACCAGGGGGTTTCGACGGGGGCCGGAGCGCACCAGCTCGGTCGAGCTGCCGGCTGCGGGGGAGTGGACCTTTCCCTCCAGGGGCTTCGGGGCCGGTCCCCACAGGTCGCGGCGCTCAGCCGTGGCCTTCCACGGCAGGTCCATGTCCCCGGGCAGGGCGGGGCGTGAGGGCGCGGCGGCACCCTCGGTGGTCGGCCGCTGGGCCGACGGGTCGTTCCCCTCGCTCACGTGCACCCGCCTCGTCTCGTGGTCGTGCGCAGGTTATCGCTTACTGCTGGGCGGAGGGTAGACGGGGCTCAGGCGTGGCTGGTCTCCACGGCACCGGCGAGGGCCTCGAGGGAGCGTTCCAGATGGTCGATGCCCACGGCCGGCATCCCGCCGATCTGCTCGATGATCTCGGGCGGGGTGGCGCTCCAGTCGTAGGTGAGGCGCACGCGGGTGTCGGCACCCGCGGGTTCGAGGTCGTACCGCCAGGTCCAGCCGCCGGTCTCCAGGATGCCGTCTGCGGAGTACTGGGCCGGTTCCCACGCGATGGTGCGCTCCGGCTCCAGGGCGATGACGCGGTTGTGCATCTCGTAGCGGCCCCCCGCGTTGACGTGGAACATCTCGATTCCGAACACCTGACCCACCTCCGTGATCGTGGCAGGCGACTGCTCCAGGCTGCCCCGCACCCAGTCGGAGGGTTCGGTCAGGTGATGACGGGAGGGATCCGCGAGCAGGGAGAACACCCGCTCTGGCGCTGCGTGGATAGTGCGCTCGGCTACGAGGTGGGTGAGTTCGGCAACGTCCGGCGCGGGGATTTCGCTCCGTGCTATGTCGCTGTTGCGCAGTGTCGTTCATGACTGCGAGGCCCCGTAGAGCCGAGCAACGTCGGGGGAGTCCAGCCACTTCTCATAGGTGGGGGACTGCGGCCAGCCGTCCGGGACGTCCTGCCAGGCCTCCTGACGGCCCCAGGGCAGCAGGTCCACCAGGGGGAAGGTGTGGGAGAGCTGCTCGGTGCCGCGACCGGTGGTGTGCCAGGTGCGGTAGACCTTCTCGCCGTCGCGCAGGAACACGTTCACGGCGAACCCGCCGCCGGCAGGGGCGTCCATATCGGCGCCGAAAGGGCTGTTGGCGGTGGAGTACCACTGCATCTGGTTGCCCACCTTCTCGCGGTAGGCGAAGGCCGTGTCGATCGGGCCCTGGGTGACGACCACGAAGCGGGCGTCGTACAGGTCCAGGAAGTCCAGGCGGGTGAACTGGCTGGTGAAGCCGGTGCAGCCCCCGCACTGCCACTCGGCATCGGGGTCGGGGTTCCACATGTGGTTGTAGGTGATCAGCTGCGAGCGGCCCTCGAACACGTCGGCCAGGCTCACCGGACCGTCCTTCGACTCCAGCGTGTAGTCCGGCAGTGCCACCATCGGCAGGCGCCGGCGCTGCGCGGCGCTCGCGTCCAGTTCGCGGGTGGCGGCCTTCTCGCGGATGCGCAGGGCGTCGAGCTCGCGCCTCCAGGTCTCGGCATCTGTGACGGGTGGGAGAGCGGTGTGCTGCGTGGTCATGACGACCCCCAGGTAGGAAGGGATAGAGTCCATGTGAACACCATCCACATTGTGTGAACACCGTAAACTTGCGGGGGAGGGGCGTCAATAGTGGGGACCACGTCCGTCGACGCGCGCCGCTACCACCACGGTGATCTGCGGGCAGCTCTCATCGCCGAAGGCCTGGAGATCACCCGCTGTGAGGGTCCCTCGGCGCTGTCACTGCGTGAGGTGACCCGCCGCGCCGGCGTGACCCCCGCGGCCGCGTACCGACACTTCCGCGATCGTGCAGCCCTGATGGGTGCACTGGGCCAGGAGATCCAGGAGCGAATGGCCACGCGGATGCGGGAACGGGGGCGGATGCGGGAACGGATCGGGGAACCGGGCGCCGCGAGCGGGACCGGCGCCGAGACGCCCGTGGAACTGGTGGCCCGGGCCGAGGCCGCGCTGCGCCGCCTGCGCGGGGTGGGGCTGGGGTACATCGAGTTCGCGATCGAGGAACCGGGCTGGTTCGAACTGGCCTTCTTCGGTGAGGCAGGAGGCACCGATCAGGTGCGGCTCGAGGAGGTGCCACCCTTCGCGGAGCTGCTGGCGGCGCTGGAGGAGTGCGTTACCAGCGGCGCTCTGCCGGCCTACCGCCGTCCGGGGGCGGAGTTCTCCTGCTGGTCGGCCGTCCACGGCTGCGCCGAGCTGATGGTGCACGGGCCCCTCCGCGGCTCAGAACCCCAGGTGGTGAGGCAGGTGGCTGAGCGCGTGGTGGACGACATCACCACCGGGATCCGCTGAGGCGGATCATTGCTTTGAGAGTGAGCTGGGAACGAGCATGAGTCGAAAGACGGCCTCGAGAGAACGATCCAACGGGTGTGTAGTTGCCTCGGACCTTTGTGAGGAATATCATAGATGTGATCACCGATCAGATCGTGAGCGCCTAGCCTCGGGCTTTCATCGTTGAGGTGTCCGAGGGGCGGGTCGTAATGGGTGAAGGTGCTCCTGAGCTGGAAGAATAGGGCTTGTCTAGAGTCCAGTTCATCGCAGTCCAAGGAGCACCTTCAGGGTGAATACTACCGGGTTGTATCCACGTCCTCAGGTTGATGTCGCACCGGTGCCCGCCGTCGGTCAAGCAGGCGGGATCCTGCTGACCCAGACGCTGCGGGCGACGGGCCTGACCACCGAGCTGTCCAGAGCCCTGGCGCCGTGGAGGAAGCAGTTCGCGCGGCACGACCCAGGAAAGATCCTCACCGATCTTGCGCTCATGTTGGCGGTCGGTGGGGACTGCTTGGCTGATGTCGCGACGCTGCGGGCGGAACCAGATGTGTATGGGCCTGTGGCCTCGGATCCGACGATCTCCCGCCTGCTCACGACCCTGGCCGGTGACGTCGACAAGGCCGAGAGCGCGATCAGCACGGCCCGCCGGAAAGCACGCAAGAACGCCTGGGCTCAGGCCGGGAACCACGCCCCCAACGCGAACGCAACGGCGAAGAACCCACTGGTCATCGACCTGGACGCATCGCTGGTGACGTCCCATAGCGAGAAAGAGTTCGCGAGGCCAACGTTTAAGAAGGGCTTCGGATTCCACCCGCTGCTCGCGTTCGTTGACCACGGCGCGGGCGGGTCCGGGGAGATGCTGACCTGCCTCCTGCGTCCCGGGAATGCTGGCTCGAACACCGCAGCCGATCACAAGCAGGTGATCGCTGATGCGCTGGCGCAGGTGGGGATGGGGTCCCGGCCGGGGCGGAAGGTGTTGGTCCGGATTGATGGTGCCGGCGGGACGAAGAAGACGCTGCAGGAGCTGGTGAAGCGGCGGGTCTCGTACTCGGTCGGATTCACCCTGCCCGCGAACACGCCGGAGCTGTTCCGCTTGATCCCCAAGCACGTCTGGGAGCCTGCCTACAACTCCGACGGCGACGTCCGGGACGGCGCGGATGTCGCCGAACTGACCGGGCTGCTCGACCTCGACGAGGACTGGCCAAAGGGGATGCGCGTCATCGTCCGCCGCGAACGTCCCCATCCCGGAGCGCAGCTGCGGTTCGATGACATCGACGGCTACCGGCTCACCGCGTTCGCCACCAACACCACCACGGGCCAGCTCGCGGACCTCGAGATCCGTCACCGTCGCCGTGCCCGCTGCGAGGACCGGATCCGGGCCGCGAAAGACGCCGGCTTACGGAACCTGCCACTGAAGACCTTCGCCCAGAACCGGATCTGGTGCCAGATCGTCGCACTGGCCAGCGAGATCACTGCCTGGATGGGGCTGCTCGGCTACGCCGACCAGCCCGCCCGGCGGTGGGAGCCCAAACGTTTGCGCCACCGCTTGTTCCAGGTCCCCGCGACCATCGCTCGGCATGCCCGGCAGCGGGTCCTGCATCTCTCGGACCGGTCACGCTGGGCCCGGATCGTCCTGGCAGGCCACGCCCGCCTCACCGGCCTCCCCGCCCCCGCCGGATAGCTCCCGGCCCCGTCGCTGACCGCACTCCCCAAGGACCCTGGCACCGGAACGCCCGACCACCGCGACCGACACGCGGCGGACCGTCACACCCTCTTGCCAGAATCAGCTACGGACATCGGCCTCGACGCCCGACGCTGCCGCTCAGCAGCACCGTGAAAGATCGAGGCTAGTCAGCAGCACTGTAGATCAATCGCTCCGGTCTCACCATCTCAACTGAAGGCCAATGGAGTTCTATCGTGCTGATTAAGCCTAACGATCACTATGATTTGGTCGAGACTACCCTTAAGACATCGAGCGAGCTTCAGAGGTATTTTGAAGAGATTGAAGCTAAAGCAGACGAAGCTGGTTGCGATGTGTATTGGAGAGGTCAGGCGAACTCTGCATGGGCCGTGACATCCTCCCTCGTGCGTTTAATGGCGAATGACGAGCTCACTGATGCCGACTTGCAGAAGGTGGAGAACCGCATACTTGCGGAGTCTAAAGACTGGCTAGTCGCAGAGAGGCCTAAGCTCCGAAGTAATTTGGAATGGCTTGCATACCTGCAACACAACTGGGTGCCGACGCGGCTACTCGACTTTAGTCCAGACCCCTACATTGCCACGTTTTTTGCGGTCGAGGCCATGGACGAGGTGGATGGTCGGCTGTTTGCGGTGCTTCTTCCGCGCGATGATGAGGTTCTGGATGGAAGCGTCGATGTAAATATTGGAGATATCAAATCTGGGAGCATAAAAATTTTCAAACCCCGGGCGGAAGTCTCGCCTCGTCTTGCCGCTCAGTCTGGAGTTTTTCTTCTAGGAAAGCTCCCTTCGACGCAGGTGCATCGATGGGTATGGGATGAATATGTAGAGGAGAATAGGCAGATGCTCAAGGATGAGGTCTCGGCCATTATGTCCCTTCCTTTCTACTTTACTAACCCGGAGTCTGCGCGTCGCGCTGAAAGTAAAAGCGTTACAGCATATACTGCGAGAATTCATGTCAATAAGGCTTCGATTCGCCGTCAGTTGCGTAAGGCTGGTGGGGGAAGGTCGCATCTGACCCCGACGACACCCGTCACTCATCAAACCTGCTATCCAGATGTGGATGGCATGCGACGCTTCTCTAA